>JAHJAU010000069.1 GCA_018813785.1 Patescibacteria group bacterium
ACGCCAACCAAGCCGAAAAATACGCTCAACAAGAAAATCCCGAAAGGATTCGGGATTTTCTCAAAAAGATTGGTTCGAACTTCCGCATTGCCGACCGCACTTTGGTTTTGGATTTCAAAAATGCCTTCAAAATTGCGGAAAAATACCATGCCGAGGCGCTTTGCGCCGAGGCTTCCAACCTTGATTTTTCTAAATGTGATTCTTGGCGGAGGGGGTGGGATTCGAACCCACGGAACCATCTCTGGATCAACGGTTTTCAAGACCGCCGCCTTC
The DNA here is from genome assembly GCA_018813785.1 of Patescibacteria group bacterium. Classification (GTDB taxonomy): domain Bacteria; phylum Patescibacteriota; class Patescibacteriia; order SG8-24; family SG8-24; genus JAHJAU01. The sequence continues at coordinate 274 of JAHJAU010000069.1, forward strand.
AACCTCTCGGCCACCCCTCCGGGTATAGATTGGATATGAAAGATGTTTGTAGCTACAGAGTTTACCCTGTCACTCGCGAGCGACAGGGCAAGCTCCGCAGCTACATCGTTTTAGCGCAACCACCTTAACGGATTTAAGATAAGCTAGAATCAATAATAAATCAACCATTTCGCCAAATGGGTCAACAGATAGTTTTGATAGAAAAAACCGGCTATTGCATCAGCCGGTTTGAGTTTTTTGTTGTCGGTGTTCGAGCCGGAGTAGGACGGACCAGGCCGTTACAGCCAGCACCAGACCACCAGCTACATCGATTGCGTAGTGCTGTCTGACGAAAACAGTTGATACGGCGATTAGTGCCGCCCAAATAATCATCGGCCAGCGCCAAGTTGGATGTTCATATCCCAGAGCAAACGCCATCAGGAACGCCAGAACCACATGTTGACTGGGGAAGAAGTTGCCACGCACATCAATTGAATAAGTGAGCGTAACCAACCAGCAAAAGATGTCATTTTCGTTAAGCATTTGACAGGGTAGGTTTAGTGGCCAGGTGACAAAGATTATTGCGCTAAAGGCTGCCGTGACGAGGACAGTGATAGTCCACCGTCGGAAGAAGTCGTGCTTTTTTGGTTGGACAAAAAACAGCAACGGCATGAGGAATAACGACAGATACGGCACGATGAAAGCGCCGAAAAATGGAATATGCCAGACTGGATCCCATTCTATAATGCGTGGGGATTGAAGATGTGGCAATGCATGGGCGCCGAAATACATTACGGCCAATATTACGGACATAAAGAGCAGAAGGAACAGCCGTTCTTGTTTCTGAAACAGCCTTTTTAGCCAGTTCATGTTTGCATTATAACCAGTGTCAAAAAAATCTGTCTATAATTTAAAGTGGTTCAATTTATTAAAATACCGACCCCACTTTGTGAGATCGGTATTTTAATGGCGGAGGGTGAGGGACTTCCGCGTCGCGCCGCCGACTGCGGCGCTTCCTTGTCCTGGGCGGCACGGAATCCTCGCTGGCTCGGATCCCGCGGCGCTCGCTAGCTCGCTCCTCGACGGTCGCTCGTTGCTCGCTGCCGCCCGTTCTCGTCCCCCCCCCCCCCTATCTAAAATACCGACCCCACTTTGTGAGATCGGTATTTTAATGGCGGAGGGTGAGGGACTCGAACCCACAAGACCATTGACACGGTCACGGTTTAGCAAACCGGTGCCTTACCATTCGGCGCAACCCTCCACATTTGCGGTAGTATCTTATATGATAGTCTAAGATTTGTGAAGACCTAGCCTAAATATCGTATGCTCGAACTCGAGAAAACTTACCTAGCTAAACAACTTCCCGAAGGCCTCGATTTATCACAGGGCACTGAAATTGAGGATACCTACATACCAGTTGAAGTCGAACACCCTAAAATGCGTCTTCGACGCACTGGTGATAAATACGTTTTAACTAAAAAGATTCGTCTGGATGAAGCTGATGCCTCCAAACAAGAAGAGCTCAATGTTGAACTCTCCGCCGCTGAGTATCAGGCCTTAGTCCGATCATCAAATCGTCATCTGCATAAGATCCGTTATCGTTTGGATTATCGGGGTCACACAGCAGAGATTGATATTTTTCAGGGTGCGCTCGATGGCTTGGTGTTAGTAGACTTTGAATTCGACTCAATCGAGGAGCAGACAGCGTTTGAAATGCCGGATTTTTGTTTGGCAGATGTAACACAAGAAGATTTTGTTGCTGGGGGCATGTTAGCTGGCCGATCTTATGAAGATATCGTCGAAGATCTACAGCGTTTTGATTATAAAAAAAGCCCCGCTTAGCAAGCGGAGTCTGGAAGTTATTTGTTTGGCTTAAGCCACGAAGACAATCAGAGTTCCTGGTTCGTACGGTTTGTAACCAATCGGGACATTTTGATGAACTATGGTTACCAGAGGTTCCAGCTTGGTCATCACGACCGTATTATTCAGTCGTGCGGCGCTGAGATAGCAGATCAGGGTGGCTTGTATGGCTCGGAAAATTTCTTTCCAGCCATCTTCCCACTGCTTGGGGTGTTGCTCTGACTGACGCGCTGCCTTCTTCAGAGCACAGCGCAATTGTTCTCCCAACAATCGCTGAAAATTCTCCTCTGTATAATAGAAGACACCTCGTTTATACAGAGTTTCTCCGTAAAGCTCTCTCAACCTGCTTTGAATTTTTCGGGCAACATCTGACAGCAGGTACTCATGCAGACATCGACGATAGAATTCTACCGTTACCGGATCTGGTTTGGGGAATAGCCCAGCAGACAATGAGATTCGATCAATCAGAGTGATCTCTTCTTTTAGTGCCAACTCAACCGCCGCACGAATTTGATCATTGGCTACCGCGATGCTATCAGTCAGTGGAAACAAGCCAGTTTCGATTTTGGCAACGAATGGCTCGAGAGCGATCATGGCTCGTTCGGCGATTTCCGTCTCAGCGTCATTCAAAAGAACACTTTTTAGCTCTGTCCTATCGATGCTCATTTTCGACCTCCTTCAGGCGACCAATTTAAGCCATCTAAATTAACTTATATTTGTTAAGGCAAATTGTCAATCTTTCGGCCTGAAATCCAAAAAAGTAGCCGCCAAGCCAGAATTACGCTAAAATATAGGTGGTTAATAATTTTAGTAATATGTCAGAAATATCCAATGAATTATCGGGGAAACCCATGATTAGATGGGAGATCGATGAATCAGCCAGAAATCGTCGCGGGCGAGCTTGGTATGTGATTATGATTCTCACTGGTGGCAGCCTCTTGATTTATGCCGTGGCTTCTGCTAATTTTCTCTTCGCGCTCTTAGTATTGATGTTTGCCCTGGTTATTTACCTGACATCGTTAAGGCGTCAGGAAACGGTAACCGTTGAAATGTCTCCGGATGGGATCACCATCGCCAAAGACTTCTACCCCTATCGGGAAATTAGACGTTTTTGGTTTGTGTATGAACCTCCCGAGGTTAAGAATCTGTATCTGGATTTTAAGGCTGTGACCAAGTCGTTGATGACTTTGCCGCTCATTGATCAAAATCCGAATCAGATTAGGCAGCTATTGGGGCAATATCTACCAGAGGATTTTAACGAGGATGAAGAGCCATTTCTGGATTTCCTGGGAAGAATTCTGAAGTTATAGTTGACGATCCTTATTTATAGAAGCAACCAAGCCAGGAGAAATCCTGGCTTCGCCGAACATGGCAGTAATTCATCGTCCAAAATGGAAAATTGCCAGGTTCAATTTTGTTTCAGCTGTAATAGTCTGCTTGATAGTTTTAAGGATTTAACAATTTGTGCCCGTAGCTCAGTTGGATAGAGCGCAACCCTGCGGAGGTTGAGGCCGGACGTTCGAGTCGTCCCGGGCACGCCAGCTTGCTGCTGCTGTACCGCAGTCATAAGTACGCCAAGAATTAAAGTTTTCTGGATTTTACCCAAGTGCGCGTATTTTTTGCTCAAAGCAACATCGAGCTGGGGTAAAAAGAGGTGGCTGACAAAGCGCCTCTTTTTGCTATTCTAATGCTGTATGGATTTAACTACACCGATTACAGCTCTATCTGGTCTGAATCGGCAACATAAGGCCGCACTTGAATTTATGGGTCTGAAGACTTTTCGTGACCTGCTTTTTCATTATCCTTTTCGTTACGATGATTATTCTACCCGCATAACTCTATCTCAGGTTGAGCCCGGAACCGAGGTCACGCTGATCGCACAAGTCACGAACATCACTAGCCGCAAGGGGTTTCGTCGTCGTCGATTAAATATTACCGAAGCCACTCTTTCAGATGAGACCGGAACGATAAAAGCGACCTGGTTCAACCAGCCTTATCTCACCAAATATTTACAGGTCGGTGAAACTTATCGTTTTGCTGGAAAGTTATTACAAACTAAATATGGATTGCGCCTTCAGAATCCGATTTACGGACGAGAGTTGGCAGAAATGAGTACGGTTAATCCCTTCATGCCGGTTTATCCATCGTCTTCAGGTTTGTCGCAGTTTGTTCTGCGAAGATTGATCAAACAAGTGTTGCCCTTGGCAGCTGATCTAGCTGAACATTTACCGGTTAATATTCTGGATGATTTTGATTTGTTGGGACTGTCAGATGCTTTGCATTCAATTCATTTTCCGGCCATCGAACAAGAATATTTGACTGCCCGGCGGCGGCTGGCTTTTGACGAGTTGCTGCGGCTTCAGTTATCGATTGGACAAATGCGTCAATATCGGTTGAATCGTTTGGCGTCGGTTGTTTCTTTTGATGAAAAAAAGGTGAGGAGTTTTGTGCGATCATTGCCGTTTGAATTAACCGATGATCAGCGTCGAGCGGCCTGGGAAATAATTCGGGATATGGAAAAAGGCGTGCCAATGAATCGTTTACTCGATGGTTATGTTGGGAGCGGTAAGACCGCAGTCGCAGCCGTGGCCGCAGCCAATGTAGCTGCTGCTGGTTATCAAACCGCCCTGATGGCGCCGACTGAAATTTTAGCGTTACAGCATTATCATACTTTGTGTGAGCAATATGGCTCACGAGGACCAAAGATCGTCCTTTGGACCAGTGCCTACCGACGCTCCTGGAGCTCCGGGAAAGATGTCGAACACAAAGGTCAGGCAGATATCGAGCGTTTGCGTCGGTCAATAGCTCAAGGTCGAGTTGGTTTAGTGATTGGTACACATGCCTTGGTTGAACGGGAAGTAACATTCAAATCGCTGGCCTTGGTTGTTATAGATGAACAGCACCGATTCGGGGTCAGAACTCGGCGTTTACTTTGCCAGAAGGGTGTGGCTGAAGGATTGGAGCCTCATTTATTATCGATGACCGCGACACCGATTCCGCGATCGTTGGCTTTGACCGTGTATGGTGATTTGGACCTGTCACTTTTAAAAGAAAAACCAAAGGGTCGACAAAATATTATTACCAAAGTGGTGTCAGCGCGCGGAAAAAAGCAGGCATATGAAGCTATTCGGAAAGAGTTGGTCGCCGGTCGTCAGGTTTTTGTGGTTTGTCCGTTGATTGATAAGTCAGACATGTTGGGTGTTACCTCGGTAACGGAAGAGTTCGAGCGATTGCATATCGAGGTTTTTCCGGAATACAAAATGGCTATGTTGCACGGTCGTTTAACCGCCAAAGAAAAGGAGGCGACTATGCAATCATTTAAAGATGGTATTTGTCAGATCTTGGTTTCGACTTCAGTGATCGAGGTTGGTGTGGATGTGCCAAATGCTACAGTCATGTGTGTCGAGGGAGCAGATCGTTTTGGTTTGGCTCAACTGCATCAGTTTCGCGGTCGAGTGGGGCGCGGCGTTCATCAGTCGTATTGTTATCTTTTTCCTGTCACGTATGGTTCGGCGGTTCGTGAGCGACTCAGAGCCATGGAAGCCACAGACGATGGGTTTGCTTTGGCTGAAAAAGATTTACGTTTGCGCGGCCCGGGTGACTTGTTAGGTGAAGAACAATCCGGATATTTCTCCGCACTGCGTTTAGCTTCAATGGCTGATCTGGGGTTGGTGCGAGACGCGCGAACCGTAGCCCAGCGACTTTTAGCGGAAGACCCGGATCTGTCACAACATTCAGCTTTGCGAGAATTCGTCGGGACTGCGGTGTGTGCGGCGCATTTGGAATAAAAAATACCCGATGGTGGGTAAGTTGAATGTTGGGCGGGGGTAGCTGCAGAGTTTATCTCTGCCCAGCCGATTTGAATGATGGGCGGAGGCAAGCTCCGCAGCTACCATCTTCTTATTTCGCTTCAGATTTCAACAGCATCAAAGCATCCCTGACGCTGTGAACATCCTTGATATCGATATTTTTGCTTAACTTCATTGAAGTTTTTTTTCGCGGTAGGGGAGCAATGGCATATTTCAATCCCAGGCGCGCCGCCTCAACTAATCGTCGATCAGTGGCCGCAACCGGTCGCACTTCACCACCCAGACCAACCTCACCCCAAACCACCGCTTCTTTAAGTGGAAGATTGCGATAAGCCGAAGCCAGCGCCAAAATAATCGCCAGATCAATCGAAGGGTCTTTGAGTTTTAGCCCGCCAATGATATTAACGTAAACATCCTGCTGGCCGAGATCCAGGCCGCCGCGCGCCGCCAGAACAGCGATTAACATTTCGAGCCGCGATTGATCCAGACCCGAAGCGCGTCGCGTCGGATAACCGAAAGCAGTTTTGGTGACCAAGGCCTG
>JAHJAU010000002.1 GCA_018813785.1 Patescibacteria group bacterium
ACAGTAATTGACGAACTGAGAAGCACTTGTTATGGTTGGTGGCCGGATTGGCAAAATGATTTTGATCGCAAGACCTAACCTTCGAGGGTTTGTTAAGGAGAAGAGACATGGCGTTCATTATTGATCTGATCCTTAAAATCATCGTTAGCATCGTCATGCCGTTGATAATGAAAGCTCTGGATTTAACCGTCGGACTAATCAAGTATGTACTCGACAGCAATCCGGAGCTGAAGGCCAAATTGTTAAAGTGGCTGGTGGCTACAATCAGCCCAAAAATCATGGATCTGTATTTGCGCCAGCAGACGGCTAAGGCGCAGAAGTCACAAAAAAACGAAGCCAAAAGACAAAAGCCAAAACCAGCATCCGAAACCAAAACTTCGGAAACAGAACCAGCGGCCGACGATCAGACTGATGATCCAGACTTGATAGAATCAGCTTCCGAAACTGCTGACATGGCTTACCGAAAAGCTCGTCGAGTTACCGGTAGAGCCGGCCGAAAAGCCGCTGATTTTTTAGCTAGAGCACGTGAATGGCTGGAAGAGACGACGGAAACAGAAGAAGCAGAATCACCAGCTAAATCAGATCGCCGGGCTGAAGATGACGAATTGGCCGCACTCAAACAAAAAATGCGAGCGGATAAAGGTTCAGCGAGATGTCGTCAATCACCGACCACTCATCAGCCAGTTCCGCCGGATCACCCAACAACACCAACTCCGGCTGAACCCGAAAAATTGGATCCGGAGTCTGACCAGGAGCCAGACGAGCAAGAAGATCTGGACGAAACAGACGACAGAGCCGCGGGGCAACTTCCGGGTGAAAGTTTCTCTGACTACCTGAAACGGCTGCTTGAAAAAGAAAAACAAACCAAACGCGATCAAGCCAGGAAAAAATAAAAACAATCTCACCGCCCGATTAATCGGAGCGGTTTTTTATTTTGACAAAAAAGCACTCAGTGTAAAACTCAGTGCTTGATTCAGATCACGGCACCTGCCAAAATCCATCGATCTGCTGAATGAAGCCGCGTGCCGAAAGTTGCCGTAAGAACCTTTCAACATCCCGGACTGTTTGATGTGACCATTCAACTAGCTGATCAATGGCGACCGATCCATTCTCACGAATAAAATTCACAAAGGCCAACTCATTTGGGTTGAGTGTGGTACCGTCTGTCTTCAAGCTTTTTCTCGATCGGATCCGGATAAACCAACAAAGCCTCACCGCCGACCTCAAGATAAATACACTCCTCACCGATATCGGTCGCCAGCTCAGCCAAAAACTCCTGTAGTTTAGTCAGTTTTGTTTCGGTCTTATTGTCCGTAAAAGCTACTCGAAACTCACGATGCTCATCGTAGGCGAACGGATCATCGACCCCCATGAAGTAGCCATAAATGTTGCCGGAAGCACAGGTATAGCCACCAAAGGTTTGACTAAGAAAGTTATGAATCTTCGTGGCCACAGCACCGGACTTTGAGTATTTTTTGCCGTAGACCTTAACTGATGGAATCAGAAAAAGGGCGCGTTTCCCCAAACTTTCTATAATCATGACTCTACTCCTGGCAAGGGATCTGTGGTCAAGACTTGCTTCATGAATTTGCGCCCCCGAAACACCCGGGCTTGTACCGTACCCAGTGGTCGATCAGCCGCTAAGGCGATCTCTTGATGTGTTAGTCCAACAAAATGTTGCAGCAGCGCTTCAGCCTGATCAGGACTACGCCGAGCTAATTCATCCAGAGCCTGACGTGCAGCGATGATATCCACGATTCTACTTTTGCCATGTTCCTGGTCAGCCGAACGCAAACAAACTTCGGCCTGGGCACAGTTGTTTATTACTATGTTCCGACGGATGCGCTGACGCAGAAAATCAAAAATAATGTTCCGCAACAGACAAAGCAGCCAAGATTTGAATGGTGCAATCTCTGGATCAAACTTGGTCAACTGTTCAAACATTCTCAGATAGGTGATCTGCAACAGATCCTCCACGTCTGACTCTTGCAGTTGCACCAAACGATAAATTTGAGCCCGCAGCAATCGCTCAAAACGTCGTTGAATTTCAACAAACGCCTCATTTTTCTTGGCCAACACCAGCCTGACCAATTCTTCATCTGAACTTTCTCTGATCGACATTGATTTCTCCCGATGAGTAAAGATTGTTGACTGACTGAAAATAAAAAGAACAGCGGTCTACCGTACCGCTGTTTATTACTGATGTCAATTTAAAGAGAAGTCTAATCCTTATCTATCGTTGACTCAATGGAAGACTCTCTCCCTCTTTGTTTACTTGGCCACAAACGATACATAAAAATTAACAATGACAGAGAGACTATCGACAAGCCAAAAATCAAGCAAGTCAAATGGGTTATCGTAGACGGATCGGGATCACAACCCACGTAACGCTGGCAAAAATCAACTAGGAAAGATTCCATCGGAATAAACAAGGGGTTGTCAGCGGCTCGCAAGTCATTCTCAATTTGAGTCAGTGGGCAACCACCGCAGATGGCCTGGGCAAACAAGGTCAGTGAACTCCAAACTATCATTGCCGAAGCACCCAACCAACTTAGCCACCAATAAAACTTAAAGTTTGGTCTAATCAACAAAATAATCGCCGAAGCCATCATTAAACCAAGCAAAACTACTGACGTAGCGGCCCAAATATAATGGAAAATACTGATACTGTCCGCCAGGACACCATTCACCGTCAGCCTCCAATTTTAAAAGAATGATTAAAAAATGTCAGACAGTTTTGGGGTTAAAACTGTCTAACGCTTTTTAAATTATTACTTACAGCTCATTAAGCACCACTTCCACTTCGCGCTCTTCACCCCTGTGTAAAATCTTCAACCGCACCTTATCGCCAGCCATCAAATTTCTAACGACGCGAACCAATGGATTCGATGCAGTGAGTTTCTCCCTATTAATTTCCAAGATGATGTCGTTCTCGACAATACCAGCCAAATCAGCCGGTGAGCCCGGAGTCACGGCTAAATCTATCTGGCGCTCACCGCGAGCCACCAAGGCGCCATAATCAACCGGCAACTGATTAGCCTTGGCGATGGCTTCATCAATCATCACATAACGCACGCCGAGAAACGGCCGAGAAATCTTTCCGGTTTCGACTACGCTCGTCACTACTCGTTCAACGTCACTTATCGGCAAAGCAAAACCGATACCCTGAGCACCTTGATTCACTGCTACATTAACACCGATCGCCTCACCATCGAGATTCAACAATGGCCCACCAGAATTACCCGGGTTGATGGCCGCATCAGTTTGAATCACACCATAAAGTTGTTCGGAGTTACCTTGACTGTCGCCAGCGGTGATATCACGCGACAAACCGGAAACAATACCAACTGAAGCGCTGTTAGTGAACTCACCCAAAGCATAACCGATAGCGATAACACTTTGACCGACCCTGGGCTCTGCTACAGCAAACGAAATATATGGCAATTCAATACCGACTTCAACATCAATTTTCAACACCGCCAAATCATTGGCCGGATCACGACCTAACACTTTGGCGCTAAATTTTTCACCATCTGTAGTGATAATTGTATACTCGGCTTCTTCATCTAAAACAACGTGTTTGTTAGTAACAATTAATCCGTCAGCTGAAACAAAAAAACCAGTACCTGCACCAATCTCACGCCGCTCGGTACCATTCTGACGAAGTTGTGGCACACCAAAATTCAACTCACCAAAAAACTGGCGAAAGAAATCATCGTTACCGAATGGATTGCTATAATATTGCTCAAACACCGGCATATCTTTCGTGATAACCACTGAAACCACCGCTGACATAGCTTGTCCCACTGCTTTAATTCGCTGATCTTCCTCAGTCAGACATTTCGTCG
>JAHJAU010000070.1 GCA_018813785.1 Patescibacteria group bacterium
GCTGGACAAGTTGCAGTGTGCCCGGCTGGACTGAATGACGAAGCGAATCGTACTTAAAGGTACGATGAGCTAGGAGTAAGGGAAGCCGGGTGCAATGCACCCGATCCAGCACTTGCCTAAAACGAAAATCCCCCTGCCAGCCGAAGCCAGCAGGGGGAAAGAAGAAACTACGTGTCCCACATCACTGATGGATGGGGAAGAAGATGTCGTCCAGTTCGTCGTTCGTAACCCGCGGCAGACCGCTGGAGCCACGCGCGGGCGAACCGCGCTTGGCGGCCGGAGAACGCGGACGGTGTCGACGAGAACTCGCCGCGTCACCACTCCGATCAACCGGAGGAGGTGGCGGGAGATGCGAAGCACCTGCCGCGCGAGGTGATGGAGCCGGCTGGACAGCCGGAGCTTTGGTCGGAGTCGGTGGCTCGCTGTCTCGCCTGGTACCGGCGATGAGCTGTTCGGCTTCACGCTGAAGCCGCCGATACTCATCCCGATCCTCAGGTGTGCAAAACGCCCCGGTACAGTTCTCATCCAGAACGCGCTGCCGAATCTCGGCTTGTCGCGCCCGAACGATATCCAACCGTTGGGCATCTTGCACGTCTTCGCGCTCGACCGCCTCACGCTCCACTTCGACCACCCGATTCTGCCGATCACCCCAAGAGGTGACCCCATCGACCAGACTGACGGTCCAGTTGCGTATCGAGTGATAAGCACTCGGCGCAGACAACTGGAAGATCAGGCCGGAGATGGCGCAAACCGCGAAGATGGTCAGGATGCGCCGTGGCCAGGGGCTGTTGTTCCAGCAGGCAGACATGATGGCCGCCATCAACAGCAGTGCGCCGACCAAGAGCATGGCCAGTGTGATACTGCGATACACCGGCACATAGGTCAGAATCAGTAGTGCGCCGATGTACCAGGCAGTCCAGCCTCGTAGCCAGACCAGAAAGGTATCGATGCGTGCCCGGGGAATAGCCGGGAACGCGGTGCTCATGGCTCGGGCACTCTCGGTGAGCAGCACCACTCCCTGGGTGTAGACCATGATCTTGGTCCAGAGGTAGGTGACCCCCAGAGCTCCGAGCAAGGAGCCCAGGGCGAACGCACCGGTGGCCGCTGTCTCCAGCCAACTCACCTCGAGCCAGACGCCGATGCGTCCAGCCGCCAGACCGATAACGAAAAGCACCATCGGCCCCAGAACCGAGACCCAGAGCAGGGACGTCAGACCGTCCCAGCGCGCCTGCATCTCATCCGCAGTCCAGTTGGCCGCATTGCGACCCAGGAAGGACGCTATGCCGGCGAGCGCCCGGCCGATGCGGCCGGTGTTCGAGGGAGGGTTGGGCGGAGGTGCGCCTGCACCGCCGCCAGCTGCGCCACCCGGTCCTCCGGGGGGCGGGTTCGGAATAGCTGCCATGTCTCTCTCCTCAGACAAGGATGAAACCTCGCCGTTGCAGTAGTGAGGATCAGCCTGGTCACCCGAAAGCAACCAGGCCAATCCCCCACCACGTCACTAAAGCTACAAACTCACCATGTTCTTGAGCCGCTGCCACAGGCTGGGTCTGAGCCGAGCGGTTCTCTGCTTGACCTCGGTCTCGAGCTGTTCGAGTGTGTCGGCGAGCGGCTCCAAGCCGTCGTCCACCTGCCCGGCAACTCCCTTCACCGCGTCTGCGACCTGCTCACCGGCCGCCACGACCGTGTCCTTCACCGCGCCGACAGCCGAAGCTACTTCGCGGCGAACGATCGTCCGAGACGACTGATTTTCGAGCAGACGCAGTGTCTTCACGGCCGGGAATCCGGCCTTGAGACAACGCACCAGAACTCGAGCTTCAGCAGCCGAGTCCAGGTGCACCGACAGCGTCTCGAGCTGCTTGGCGGACAGCTTAGCCACCCAGCCGAGCACCAGATCCTGATCAGCCTCATCTTCGAGTGCCGCGATGGCATCGAAGGCTGAACGAATCGGCACGGCTGGCTTCTTGGCCGCTGCTCCAGCCGGCTTCTCGAGCCTCTTCTGCAGCCACGCCGCACAACACGGCGACGGCAGTAGTTCACGCTCGATCGCCTTGGCCATTGTCACGCGTGTGCGTCGACCACCGGCCCGCAACATCTTGGGGCAAGTAGCCTCGTGCACGTGGTCGAACTGGTCCATGACCAGCTCCTCGGCCAGCAGCTCGTTGACCATGACGTCAACTTCAGCCGCCACCGCCGGCATTGCCCGACCATTCCGCTCGAACGCGTCAGCAAACTTGGTCATGAAACGGACGATGAAGTTCTTGACCGCGTTCGCTTGCTGCGGCGAACCGAACAACGAGTCCGGCAGGAAGAACCCCACCGCTCCGCCCATGGCCACCGGGCCGGCGTGCTTGATCGCGGCCAAGGTAGCCGGATTCAACCGACCGACCAAAGCCTGAACTGCACGCTGGTCAGTGACCATCGTCGCAATCCGCTCAGCTACCCGATCCAAGACCGGGTTCATTGCTTCGTCTGCTCCCCGGAACAACCGGAGGAACAGGCTCTCTCCCGTATCGGCCATTTCCAGCCTCCTCCCTTTCTTTCTGTTTGTGTATTGTCAAACGACCACGACACCATGCCGCGATCAATTATAGGCTTACCTATAACGGCTAAATGTAGCATAATAAAGCGGAATTGTCAACCTTAATGGCCAAAAAACTCCTCACTTGGATCGCTCTAAATGAAAAAACCATCCTTAGGCTGGCAATTTTGCTTTATTTGATCATCTTTTCTGCCATTTGCCTTTGGAAATATTCGATCTTCGCTTACGATGGTCTGGATCTGGCTATTTTTAATAATGTCTTCTGGCAAACAATCCACGGACAACCGTTCGCTCAATCAATTCATCCTCATTCATTTTTAGGCGATCACGCCGGGTTTGGTTTATTAATCCTGGTGCCAATTTATGCCTGGTTTCAGGATCCAAGAACGTTATTAATTCTACAAACAGCGGCCCTGGCTCTAACCGCCTGGCCAATCTATCTACTGGCCAAGGCTCAAACTATTCATCGGCCTTTATCGGCCGAGAAATTAACCGCCGCCACTTGTTGGAAGGAATCTTTTTCTGCCACGGAGAAAAATTATAGAAAATTATTTCCATTGATTATTGCTTTGGCCTGGTTATTAAATCCGCTCGTCCAAAACATTAATCTCTTTGAGTTTCATTTACTGCCATTTGCTTTACTGCCGCTGTTTTTTATGTTGTTGGCTTACGAAAAAAATCAGCGCCGGCGATTTATATTATTCGCTATGGCGGCGATGATTTTCCGCGAAGATGTGGCATTGGTCGTGGCCGCAATTGGCCTACTGGCTGTACTCGAAAAAAAATCCTGGTGGTGGCGGCTGATACCAACTCTGTTTGGTGCGGCTTGGTTTCTCATGGCCACACGTGTGATTGCATATTTTGCACCGAACCATAGTTATAAATTTCTGATCTATTATTCTTGGTTGATCGAAACTCCCGGCAATCTATTCAATCATCTGCTGACTCTGGGAAATTTAGAGATGTTACTCGGCTTCGGCCTGCCGCTTCTTTTTCTTCCATATCTTGCACCCAAAAAACTGATGCTGACGCTTGGGCCGTTGTTACAAATTTTATTAAGCGCTCCGGGCGGAAGTTCGATCGTAATACAAACGCATTACGCCGTGCTTTTCTTGCCGGCGATTTTTTTGGCAACCATGACTGCAGTAAATAATATTGTGGTGACCAAAAAAGAAAATAAAAATCGACCCCGCGGCTTTTTTCGCTCGCCGGCATTGGTCGGTTTAATTTTGCTTTCTTCTGCCTATGGAGCTCTGTCTTTGGGTCCGTTACCAACAGCCTTAACCCATCTAATCTCCGGAGAGGGGCAGACAATTAAGCGCTCAGCCCAGCAAATTTTATCGCTAATTCCAGAAGACGCGGCAGTTATAGCCAGCTATGAACTATTGCCGCACCTGTCATCTCGCGCGCAAGTTTTTTCGGCTCACTATGTTTTTCTCGGCGTCGAACAATTTGCCACAGGGCCATATCAGCCATCAACCGACCAACCTCTCTGGCTGGCGTTTGCCGATCACGATTTGTTTACCTATCGGACACAATTCTTAAAAATCGCCTGGGCCAAACCATATTACACCGGCGGACGAGAACGCTTGGCCGCGCAGGTCGGATCACTTATGGCTCGTGCTGGTCACTACTCGATTTATGGCCCACTTCAATCTTCACTGACCATATCGCCGCCTTTTACTCAACCGCCTGAGCCGCTGCCCAACAAGCCATTAATTTTTGCCGACGGCACGACTATCAATGCTTACCAAACTGAGATCAAACCCGACCGACTGCTGATACATTTCGATTTGACGCTCGGCCGGGAACCAAATGAAACAAAAATTTTTACTTTCACCCTAATCGATGCAACGGGAAAACAACTCGAAATCGAATCACCGCTCATCAATGATTTGCATCAGCCGATCAACGCTGGTGCGGCCTATGAATTTGTTGCGGACTTTTCTTTCTATAAAAAATTAGCCGAGAAAAGTCCGATCTCAATCAAATTAAAAACTCTCGAAGCAACGCAAATTCTTGATGCACTCGGCTCAACGGTCGCTCACCCTGATCAAGAAACCAGTCTCGGAATATTTGAACTAGATTAAAAACCAGCTCAGAAGAACCGGTTTTATCTTAGATAAAATATCTCAATATTCTCGGCAAAATAAACGCGAGCAAATACGGCATTGTCTGATAGAAAACCCAGGCGTCGCTCCGACGGACCAACAAAAACGTAATCGATCCCTTGCTGACGCATAAAATCGGCGCGTTGCTGATCATCTAGCCCAGCAAAAAAACGCTGCATAATTTTCGTCTGACCAACAACATCACCAGAATTACTCCAGTGACCAACGAAAACCCGCCGATCAGCCCAGCCAACAATACTATTACCCGACTCCACCGAACTCATAAACGCTGCGTCAACCGGCGTATTTTGATTGATCCAATCCAAAGCTTGCCGTTCGGTCGGAGTAAAATAAAAAATCGGGGGTTGATTGGTGAAAAATAAACGACAACTCCCCGCAATAACAGCAAAAGTCGAAGGCAGACAGACGACAAAAAATAAGGCGACCAAGGTGAGACGCGGATTAAACCAACGTGGTCGGCCGTGTCGCTCCAACCAATTTAAGGCGGCAAAAATCGTTGGCACGGCCAAAATAACCAAGGGAAACTCCAGACCCTGCAACATTCGACGCTGAAAAAAAACAGGTGAATAAACCAGCAGTGCTGTGCTGACAATCCAAGCAGACAAAAACAATTGATTAATTAGTGGTGTCTGTCGACGAATAATCCAAAGGCCCGCCGGCGCCAAAACAGATACCACACCAAAACCGATCAGTAATTGCAGCGGTGACGGCGTGATCATCGTATTTAATCCCAACAACTGACGAGAAAAATCATCACTCCAAAGATGCCAAACATGATAAGCGAATGACCAAAATGAAATGAGAATAAAAACAACGACGTTCAACCAATCGCGCCACTTGAATCGCCTGGCCAATGCCATAAAACACAAAAAGGTCAGCGCGGTCGCGTATAATGTCGGCGCGTGAAATGGATGAAACGAAAACAGGAGCAGTGCGGCCAAGCCGGCGAACACGGCATATCGACTGCACCCGGTACTGAACGCCAACAACAACATGAGGGTAGTCAAAATAATCAATGTCCAACCTGCAACAAAATGCGGACTGTACAGCAAGCTCATAAAAGCATTGGCTTCGCTCACCCATAGATCAATCGGCCATTCATACGCGAAGAGCGAAGGTGTGTTGTGTTCAAAAAAAGGCGAAAAATACAGGCCAACCCCAGAACCGAATATCATTAACAAAAAAGCGACAAAGCGTTGACGTGGTACCGACCAAAAAAATGAAATCGCAATATAAACTATCGCGGCAAAAATCGGAATCAGCAAAACACGAGCCAGCTGAAACGCGGCGAGTGGTGTCAGTGCCAGCGCGGCGGCTAAACGACCGACCAGCCACCAAAAAAGATTTAATGACGGCGCGGTCGCTTCGACTGTAAATAAATTCTCAAATAATAATCGACCGGATTTAGCCTGACTAATATCTGACAAGTAAAAAGCCAGGTCGCCGGGCGAAAGCTGTAACAAGCCGCGCCATTCCAAGCCACGCATCGCCCCAAGCAACAAACCGAACAAAGCCGGCAGTGATGAAATCACAACGGCCGCGACAGCAACCACGGCCACGATTCGCCACTCGCGCCGAGAAATGGATTTTATTAGCTCGGTCCAAGTCATTGCAGTCGTTTTTTAAGTGAAATTAACCGAAACAAATATTCCACGGCGAGTCGTGGTGCCAAAACTCGCGACTTTCGACCGGCAATTGTTTGCTCCTGCCAAATCACCGGGATTTCTTGCAAAACAAACCCAGCACGCTCGGCTCGAAGGATTAATTCTGTGTCGAAAAACCAACGTCGATCCTCAACTTGCGGCACAATTTGCTCAAACACGGCACGTGAAATGGCCTTAAAACCACATGGAGCATCGGACACTGAGGTCTTAAAAAGCAAATGCAGTAATGTCCGATAACCAAAAGAATACCAGCGTCGAAATCGCGAACGCATCACTTTTGACTGCGGATGAAAGCGCGATCCACTGGCCACTCCACCGCCAGTGATGACCGCTTCATACAAGGACGGTAAAGCTTTTAAATCTGTCGACAAATCGATATCCATAAACGTAAAAACGTCAGCCGGAGCCGATTGCCAGGCGGCCAGTACCGCTCGACCTTTGCCCCGTTCAGTCAAACGCAGATAACGAACTGATTGATTTTCTTGAGCTAAAAGTAAGCCAATCTCTTTAGTCCGATCGGTCGAACCATTGTCCGCAATTACAACCAGACACTCGACCCCTGGCAATGTCAGGCGCACAGACTCAAGCACACGCTCTACTGAACGGCGTAACAATAATTCCTCATTCAAAACTGGCAGGGCTATGATCAGGCGCATAATCCGATCATGGGAAAAGCATAAATATTTGTACTTCCTCATCTTCGTACACTAAACGAAAATCGTTGTCAGCCTCAACGGCACTTCGAAAATCTGCCTCAACTTTTCGCACTAGCACATATTGCGCATCGAAAGATTTAACCACGGCCGACAAATCCGGTGTCCGATTTTCGACCGCCGCGCGCCAAGCAATAAATCTGGCCGGATCTTTCAGATATAAAAAGGTTGGATCAAGACCGGCAATATAATGAAATTCTGGTGCTCGATAAAACAACGCTGGAAAATCTGCCCAATTGCCATGAAAAACCATGGCATCAACCGGCAGATGTAACTGCATCCAACTCGTTGCTGATTCAAATCTAGTCCAGGGAGTACTTGGTTTGTCCCAATGAAAAGATTTCGTCACCAGGTAAACGTCGCGAATCGCTAGCAACGGAAAAACCAGACAGAGAAATAAGCCAGCTACTGCGACAAATCGTTGTGAACCACCGAAAGATAGCTGCCAAAGTCGCCGCAAATTAAATCGCCTAAATAACAAATCAAATGACGCGCCTGCCAGAAGCAGGGCGAACGGCACAAAATATTCCACGTGGCGCTGACTCTTAATTGCCAGCAATAAAAAAACAATGGAAATAATCGCGAGGGCAAAAACATGAGAACAACGCTCCGGCCAATCAGTCGGCACAACACTGCGTCGAACTTGCTCTTGCCACAGACGAGCACTCAACCACACCACAGCCGCAATGATGAGCAATAAAAAAACCGACCCGTTTTGTCTAAATAGACTGGATGGTTCATAGGGCAACCACTCCTGACCGACATTAATCACATCAGCATAATTGATCAAAGCAGCGTGTACGGTCTGATACCAGTAAAAAAGTAAGTTCTGTGGAAAAAAAGGATTGATAATCAAGCCGGCCAACGTACCGCCGATTGATGCGATCGGCAAGATCAATCTCTCTTTCTTAAATAATTTTTGTGGTTCCTTTTCCGTCAACCAAAAACAAACCGTGATGAAAATCAATAATGGCCAACTGCCATGTGCCCAAACGTAAATAAAAGAAAGTCCGGCCAGAGCCAACCAATTCCGGCGGGCTAGCGCTGCCACTCCCAACATAAGCAAAACCACTGATAGTGAAGCAGCTTTGGCTAAATTCAGGCGAAACATGAAATTCATTGATGTCGCCAAGACAGTTGCAAGAACGAGCGGCAAAATGGAGTGCAAACGCAAGGAACGAGCGGCAAAATAAAAAGCCGTAATCGCCGCCGCACCAAATATCACTGCCGCCACTTTTAATCCAGCCAGCGACCCGAATAACCAACCAAACGGAATGAGCAGTAGATGATAAAAAAAATGCTGATCGGCAAAAGTGTCGGCCAGTGTGGTAAATGGTAACCACGGAAACTCCGTTACCGGTGCGATCTGCTGAACAATCAACCGGGTGATCCCGGCATGATAAAAAGAATCGGGGTCTTTAAAGGATGGTTGAAGCTGGATCAAGGTATAAAGAGCTAAGGGAAGCAAAAAAACAGCCACGTATCCCAAACGGGGACGAGTTACAAATAAGCTTAAAAATGCTTTTACCTTGCTCATATTTTGTAGTAACAGTATAGCGCGGCTTGAATTGAGGTGCTAATTTAGAAGTAAAGCTTAATTTTCTATTCTAATAACGCCGAAAAAGCTAAAACCTGTCACTCATTGACAAACCCACCTGGGTCTGTCATGGTAGAATGTCCTTCAAAAAGGAGATCGATTGTGGGACTATGGCGAACTACAACAACGCGAGAGGTAATCATTCGGGAAACGACTGTTGAGGAACGTGAAGATGATGGGTTGCCGGCCGTTGTGACGGCCGCATCCCGGACGACTGGTACTGACATCGTTCCGGCAACCGTCGTCATCGTGGCCTGTCCGCCGCCGCTTCGGAGCGTTATCCAACTCCGAGCCGCACAAATCTACCGTACTTAATTCGTCCAGCCGTCAGGCTGTGACACCGTCAGGCTGTGATGATAGGTACTCCGGAACGAGCCCACTGTTCCATTGATGTACCGCTCTTCCTCCTCCCGGGCCCCGAAGTAATGATCCGTAATGGTACGCATCTAACTTCGGGGTCCAATTTTATTTTTACTCTGGTATCTCACCACGAAACGGCTTATACTAGGTTTGATAAACAATAATCAATTTCACTTTAATTACTCATGGCTCGCGATTCACGCCAACTCATGGTTATCTCTAGCCTAACGCTAACCCTGGCGGTTGGTTGGCTTGTCTATGGCGTGCGTTATGATGTGCTAGATGCGTATCGTGGTTGGCAGCGTGGTCCACTGCCAGTGGCCATACCGCGACTTGAATTTGAACGAGCGGTTTCTGGAGTACCAACCGCCCAGGCGGAGATGGATCAAATGGTTGAAACCACCTCAACAACCACGCTTGATTCCGCTGTTGCAGCCAATAACACGACAGCTGAATCAAAAACTGAAGAAGTGCCTCTTAAAATAGTCATAAATGAAGCTCTCCCAACTGCAGCTACGCCAAAAACTGAACCGGCCTTACCACCTGCGGTCAATCTAAAAATTCCGTTTATGGTGCAGGCACCAACTCAAAACTGGGATACCTTACATGGTGAAGCCTGCGAAGAGGCTTCGGCTATCATGCTGGCGGCCTATTATAATAATGAAGATGAAATTACGATCGAAGAAGCTGAGTCGCGTATTATGGACGCAGTAACTTTCGAAGCGGAAACCTATGGCTATCATCTGGACACCACCGCCGCAGAAACCGCTCGAACTCTACGCGAACACTTTGATATCTCCGGAGCACGGGTGGTCACTCTCAACTCAATTGAAGATATAAAAGTCAGCTTGGCGGCCGGTCACCCGGTAATTGTTCCAGCTTACGGTAAGACCCTCGGCAATCCAAATTTCCGTAATGGCGGCCCCTTATATCATATGTTGGTTATCAAGGGTTACACAGAAACGCATTTTATTACCAACGATCCGGGTACCCGACGAGGCGCCAATTATATTTACGATTTTCAAACGCTCTGGGACGCTATCCATGACTGGAATGGAGGAGATGTTCAAAGTGGAGCCAAAGTCATGATCGCAGTGAGATAAAACTGTCAGGCGGTTTTAAGTTAAAAACCATCAGACAGTTTTTATATTTGCCTTATTTCATTAAATGAAACAGCTATTTTCAGGACTCTGTACTCTTTATTTTTCGCTGACTCCGATGTTATACTCTTAGAGCAATTTATGGCCTCGTCAAATGACAGCCCATCTTCCCGTAGACGGTTCATCCAGCAGAACTGGCAGATTATTTATGCCCTGGTCCTGATCTTATTTGTATCCGTCATTGTTACAGCCAACACACTCTTCGTGATTGGTAATTTCCGGAATATCATTGAGGTTGGTTTACAACAAACTGCCCTGACTATGGGAAAAATGTTTGATGTGCTGAATGTTGGAGCTGACAATAACCCATCAGTATTACAAGAACGCAGTCAAAAAATTGCTACAGCCCTACCAGAGATTGTTAGTTTAGATATCCTCGCCAAAGACGGTGCGGATTTTTTTGTTGTAGCCAGCTTATATGAAGCGGGTATCGGTCGGCTGACGCGTGATGAAAAAAATATTCAGGCCTGGAATGACAATAAATCTCTGACCTATCTCACCATAAATCCACGCTCAGTCTCTACTAATCCAAAACCAACTTCGGATGAAATTCAGAGCAACCAGCGCTTCGGAGGTGTAATCGTGCCACTGCACAACGAAGATGGCCAGATCAGCCACCTGCTGTCAGCCAAAATATCTTCGACGGCAACTGACTCACTGGTACGATCTGGCCTATTCTGGTCATATGCTTGGCTGACTATGACTCTGCTGATGGTGATGCTTATTCTGATCTTAAACACGCGTCTTTTAAAGTATGTTCGGCTACAAAAACGCCTGCGGGAAGCAGATAAGGTAAAAGATGATTTCATCGCCATGGCAGCGAGTGAGTTACAAGCCCCGCTAACCGCGATCAGAAGTAATCTGTCATTATTGCTCGAAGATGCCTTCGGCCAGATCGATAAAAAACCCCGGGAAATAATCGGTGTTACACGATCCTTAACCGATCGACTGGAGACGCTAGTTAACGATTTGTTGTGTGCTTCCCGTCTGGAGCAAGACCATGTTGAGTTCAACCCCAAAAATATTGATGCTGAAAATATTATTGAGGAGGTGATCGAGCAACTCCAACAACAAGCTAAAAATAAATCTCTTCAGCTGAAATATCGACGACCGAATCATAAATTGCCGCAAATCTGCGTCGATCCTCAACATCTCAAACAAGCGTTAATCAATATTTGCTCGAACGCAATCAAATTCACACCAAGCGGAGAAATAATCATTACCAGTTTGATTAATGATTCACAGCGGGTGGAAATAAAAATAATTGATACTGGTATTGGCCTAAACGAGCAACAGCAGGCAAACTTATTTACCAAGCTTCACCGAATAAAAACCGAGCAAACCCAGGATATTCCAGGGGCAGGACTTGGTCTTTGGATTACAAAACGCCTCGTCGAAAAAATGAATGGAAAAATTTTTGTTGATTCCATTGAAAATGTTGGAGTACAGGTTAGTCTGATTTTTCCGGCGGTGAAACTATTATCTAATTGGAGCATCGAAGAAGAATTAAAAATCACGCCAGGCAAACAACGGGCTCGCAAACCAAATTATCTGTTTGGTTCAGCGCTAAAATTGGACGAAGATGAAAAATTAATTAACAATGTTCCCAAACAAACCAATGCTGACAATTCAAACAACCCTGACCATTAATTATGCTCTCAAGTAGTTTACTGTTATTGCTATTACTTTTGGTTCTTTCTGCCGGATTCAGTTCAGCTGAAACGGCCATGTTTTCAGTCGAAGATATTCGCCTACAAACATTGGCTAAAAAGAAGCATCCTCGAGCAATACTGGTTAAAAAACTGCGCAGTGATCCCAAAGTATTGCTGGGTACGATTTTACTCGGAAACAACGCGGCTAACGTTACAGCATCTGCTCTGGCCACCACTATAGTCATCAAGCATTTTGGTCAAGTTTGGATCGGATTAGCGACTGGCGTGCTAACTTTGATCATCCTGGTGTTCAGTGAATTTATTCCAAAAACCTGGGATGCCCATAATAGCGAAAGTGCGGCATTTTTCTTTGCCCGGCCAGTCTGGATTCTAACCCGAATTTGCGCGCCAGTTGTCCGTCTGTTCGATAGTTTGATGAGCCGAGTGCTTAAACAGGGTTTGGATTTTGGTGAAAATAAACGTGTGGGCGAAGAAGAGATAAAAACCATGGCTCAATTAGGTGCCGCGGCCGGTACACTTGAAGAACAAGAAAAGAAAATGATTGAGCGGGTTTTTTTGTTTAATGATATTACTACTGAAGACGTAATGACCCCCAAAGAAGACGTGGAGTTTCTTAATGGTGGTTGGACTGTCGCTGAGGCAACGCCACTTATTACGAGTGAAAAATTTTCCCGTTATCCAGTGTTTGATGAAAACGATGAAGATGAAATGATTGGTATCATTCATGTTCGTGACATTTTCGAAAAATTGGCGGCCGATCCGCAGCATGCGCTAACTCAGCTGAAGATCAAGGATCTAGCCACTGATGCCATGTTTATCCCCGAATCAAAACCGATTGATGATCTATTCCATGATTTTCAAAAAGAACATATGCATATGGCGCTGGTCGTCAATGAATATGGATCCATGGTTGGCCTGGTAACGATTGATGATTTGCTGGAGGAATTGGTGGGTGAAATTGGCGATGAAACTGACGTAGAAGATGATGTCATAAAACGCGTTGATAAATACAACGTTCTGGTTCATGGCGACGAAGAAATTAAAGACATCAATGAATTCTTCAACATCAAATTACCAGGGCGACGAAATAAAACTATTAGTAAGATGATGCTGGATCTTTTGGGAAGTGTGCCTAATGTCGGCCAGAGCGTGGCACTGACTGAAACTGTAACCGCAACCGTTGAAAGAATGGATAAACTACGCATTCTTCGGGTTCGATTAAACAAAAAACCAGAGGAAGAGGGACAGCACAAAGAAACATGATGAGATTTATCAAAAAATTACTAGGAGTAACTGCTGACCCGGAGCGCGTAACGCCCGGGTCATTGCCAATTGAAGGAAAAATGCCGGAGTTTGTTGGTATTACCGGTTGGCTAAACTCGCCCCCTTTAGCTAAGGCTGATCTTAGCGACCGGGTGGTTCTGGTGAATTTTTGGACATTAAGCTGTATTAATAGTCTTCGTCCCTTGCCTTATTTAAAGACCTGGCATGAACGCTACACCACACATGGACTAACCATCATCGGCATACATTCACCGGAATTTGCTTTTGAGAACCGACGCGAAAATGTTGATGTGGCTGTGCAGCGCTTTGATCTTACATATCCCGTGGCTCTCGATCCTGAACATGCCACCTGGAATGCTTATCGTAATCATTATTGGCCGGCTTATTATTTTATCGATCGCGCTGGCAACATTCGTCATCATTTTTTTGGCGAAGGCAGTTATGAATACTCAGAACAAGTTATCCGCGCCTTATTGCAAGAAGATGGAACTAATCTGTCAGATCAACCAAAAACTGATTATATTTATGAGTCGGCTAAACAATCGACTAAAACTCCAGAGATGTACCTGGGATACGCTCGACTCGAATATCTTGGCTCGCCAGAATCGATCGCTATTAACGCCAGTCGTGAATACTCGGTAGTTAAACATCCGGCACTAAATATTTTCTATCTGGCAGGCGAATGGGAAATTAAAAAAGATTATGCTGTCGCCAGATCAGACGACGCACGTCTGGTTTTGCAGTACCAGGGAACGGAGGTAAATATTATTCTGGAGGCGGAAAACGAACAGTCAGACGCTAGCTTTGTTGAAATTAAACTGGACGGAAAATCACTCAATAAAAAAAATAGTGGGGCAGATGTTAAGATGGCGGCTGGTCGGTCAATGATCCGAGTAATCGGAGGTCGCTTATATCAAGCGGTAAGCACACCTGATCGAACAGGAACACACTTATTGGAGCTGGATTTCCCTCGGCCTGGCATTCGTTGCTACACACTAACTTTTGGATAAAAGTGTCAGACTATTTTTTGAAATATCGATAGCCAGACGCAATAAGCGTCTGGTTTTTGTTTATACCTGTCCCTTCTACCTGTCGAGGGTGACAGGCACTATTCTAGTGACAGGCACTACTCTATACGCAATAAGCGTCTGGTTTTTGTTTATACCTGTCCCTTCTACCTGTCGAGGGTGACAGGCACTATTCTATTTGACATCCAGCAATAACTCATCTAATTTTTGAGAGGTTCTTTTGAAAAAGGAGAGTGTCGTGGCTTATATCGAAAATCCCAAGACCGCCGGAAGTGGAATTATTTGCGGTATTCCTCAGCGCGGAGTGTGTCCGGTTGGCTGTGCGGATTGCTTTTTCCAGTCCGGCCGCTCCTATCTGGAACCACTCGATGAAAAACTGCCCAATCTCCCCACACCGGAACAGGCGAAAGGCCGAATAGTTCGCCTAAATGACGGCAATGATTCCAACAATCAACGCGTGCTAGTCATGGCCGCCGCTGATCAATACGAACATGTGTTTTTCAACACTTCAATCCCCAAGGATTTGGCGGGGTTTGGTCGACCGGTGGTTCTGACCGTCAATCCGGGCAAGAAAACTGATCGCAATGCGCATCTCCTGACTCCGCCACCGACCAATCTGATGTTCGTCCGGTTTCGAACCAACACCTGGAATTTGGAGCTGTGCGACCGAGTAGTCGGACATTACGCCGCACATGGAATCCCGACCGTGCTGACTTTCATGGCCTATTACACTGAGTCTGTACCGAAAGATCATGCCCAGCACTATACTTTCCGTCAGCGCACCCTAAACTCCTATTGGGTTATCACTCCGGCAGCTTGGGACAAGGTACTGACCCGCTACGCTGGAAATCAATGGGTGTATCCGTGCGGCAAGGATGCCAACACCTTCAAGTGTCACCGTTGTGGCAACTGTCTGCGCGAATACTTCGCCACTCTGGAACGCATGGGTCGTTAATCATAAAAACCACCACGCTTAGCGTGGTTTTTTGTTTAACAAAATTCTCCGAACGCACTGCCAAAATTTTAAAACAAAAAAGAACTCGTCAAACTCAACGAATTCTTGAACATCAAAAATTCCAGACGCTTTTTACGGTTTTTCACTAGAAAAATCAAACAGCATTTTCCCGGCGTCCCACATTTCTGGATATCCCTGCGTCTTGAGCCAGTACCACCACTCCCCGCCCCAAAGATAAACCTCAAAAACTCCCATGCGCCGAGCGAAAGCCACATTGTCGTTCAAACGTTGTGGATTCATGTGTTTTAATTGCTCGGCAATATCCCAATCCCGAATCGGTCCCGGTGACCAGGGCTCAGCCTGAAGTTCGGAAATAATAACTGCCTCAACCAGCGGTTGAACGATTTTAATTCGGGTTGAGTACCATTTTGGTGTCGAGGGCCAAAAAACATGCCCGACATATCGATTCCAAACATTACGATAAGTACTGATTCCAAGGATGTCGGCTATGGTTATGGCTCGAACCCAGTCAGACAATTCACCGGCATCAGTAATAATCACCGGTCGAGAATCAATCGACTTCACCAAATCCACTTCTCCCTGTAAAAACTTTCGATTGGGTTCAGGACAATTACCAAAACGGAAGAATGGTTCATTTTCTACCTGCCAATTAGCAAAATTAGACGATCGAGAAAGATGCTGTACAGTTTTCTGTAGCATGACCATGACACGACCGCGCAAAACATCTTCAGTTAAATCCTGGGTCCAGGCTGGGAAATGACACTCTGGCCAGCGGGGAACCTTCATCCCAACCACTAAAATAACCTTAACGCCACGCCGACCGGCTTCCTGTAGTTGCCAATCAACATCGGTGAACGAAAACTCCCCCGGCTTTGATTCTATTTCATCCCAGTAAACCGGAAGACGCAGAGCCCGCGCTCCTAAATCATCCAGCATGGCCAAGTATGTCTCTCGCCAATCAAGTCCTAGTTCAGCGGCATACTTCTTGGAAAACGTCATCCCTAACTTAATTTCGCGCTCTTCTAGTCCAAGATTATCTATCGCAATTTTGGTCAATAACATGCTGACCAATAACACAATAACAATCGATAATCCAATAAAATAGGCACGGCGTTTATGCCAGCGCCAAGAAGCTTCAGAACGACTTAATCTTCCGCTTTTTGATCGATTTATAAACATAGTTACTTCCTTAGTATAGCGATAACCAGACGCGATGTCTTTTTTATTAACATATGTAGGTCAAATTATCTTTGACGCTAGCTCAGCAAACTGATATGACAAAAATGTACCTTGACCTTACAAAGCTGGGGTTTTCCCCTACTGCGCGGAGGAGACGATGCGGACGATGAACAAGACCGTCGGAACAGTGATTTCTGTTCTGGCCACGCTGGCGATTGCGCTCGGCGCCTGCTCTGGCTGTCACCAAACCAGTGGTGGCAGTACCACACCTGAAGGGGAACATGAGTGTCCTCCCTGCCCACCCTATCTTGGCCAGGATCCAGAAATTGATCCACTGGCTGGTTCAACACTGGACGACGGCTTCACCGATGCTGAACGCACTCAGTTCATTCGAGATAACGTTCAGTCTACAGTACGCATCGTGATCGCTAACCACAACAAAAACATCGGCCTTGGCTTTGGCGGTGGAACTGGTGTGGCAATCACGCCCGGTCTGGTGCTGACTGCAGCCCACGTGGTGGATGAATTTCGATTCATGTATGGCGTGCGACGACTGCTGGCTCGCGATAACCTAACCATTCTGCATCCACGCGCTCTGGATATGCGAGTCGCGGCTCAGACCAATGAACTGCGCGACGTAGCTCTGCTCGAAACCAGAGATGGAGAACAATTCGATCGACCGATACCCATGTCCCTAGGGCGAGCGATCAATGATGGTGATCTACTGTGGCAGTTTGGCCGAACGACCCGTTGGTCACGTGGTCGGGTGCTGAACGCAGCCAATCCACGATCGATAAAAATCGAATTCACGGTGGCTGGTGGTGATTCCGGTGGCCCGGTGGTTCGACCTGATGGCACGCTGGCCGGCATCATTCTGAGCCGTAGCCTCGATCCAGAAGACCGTGTAGACGACAACACCAGTAATGTTGCTTTCTTCATCACGCTTGATGAAGCCCTTCGAGGCCTGAGTCAATCACGCCTTCGCTAAAAATCCCCCCGCTGCTTAGCGGGGTTTTTTATTTTAACTCGCTTTGAATCTATCTCGGCCTAACCGATTTGGATTATCGATGGGCGGAGGGTAGCTGCAGAGTTTATCTCTGCCCATCCGATTAAAATAATGATAGGCGGAGACAAGCTCCGCAGCTACACGATTGTAAATTAAAATTTAAATAAAAACTTTGACTGCATTTTTTTTCGTTGGTATGAAGAATGTAGATCTTTTTACTCTCAGCTAAAGGAGGTCTGGGATGTATCATCCCAAACGAACGCTGACAAAGTTATTCTTGTCGGCTCTACTTTTGACGGCAGCTTTTGCCGTCACGACATGCACTCACCCTCCAGGAGGCCGGATACCACGTTCACCAGAATGTGTTTACGTTCCGGATCCTCCCGAAAATCCGCCCGAAGATCCGTTCGTTGCGGATCAGGATGACGATGGCCTGAATGAGCAACAACGCCTGGATTTTATTCGACGCGGTGTAGCCGCCACCATTCAAATTAGATCCCGGCGTTACTCAGCCAAGAATGGTTATTCCTTTCACAGTGGCTCCGGTGTTTTCATCGATGATTCACACGTGCTCACGGCTGAGCATGTCGTGCGCGATACTGTGGATCGCTATGCTATATTACGACGATTGGTCAGCGGCGGATTAAATATCGGTTATCTTCGCACAGAGCGCATCACGATCGTTGCGACTAACGCAGAGCATGATGTGGCACTGCTCAGAGTTCACTCTCCGCCAGAAATGGCCTACCCACTTCCGACGGCCAGAAACTGGACACCGCAACATGATGAATTACTCTGGCAATTCGGTGTCCGCACTGGTTGGTCTCGCGGCCGTGTAGTGCGACAAGTGCCAGATAATCTGCCGGTCAGCACTCATGGCTTGGTCGAGATGAGAATACTTGGCCAGGCTGGTGATTCCGGCGGACCAGTATTGAATGTCCGCGGTGAAATCGTTGGCTTGGTGCTTCGGGGTAACACCGAAGCTGGACGTCAATTCTTTGTACCGATCGATACGGCTCTGCAAGCAGTCGGCCGATAATTAACAGCTCAAATACCCGCTTTTTAAAGCGGGTATTCTGTTATAAACTCGACTGACTGGTATTTAAAAAATATTTATATTACAAATAAGACTTGTTTGGCTCTTTTCAAAAGATCCGCTGGAGGTTGACGTGGAAAAAATACAACGACCGATTGCAGCTTTTGATCTTGATGGCACAATATTTCGCGGTAGTCTATTGGATAAATTGACTGAACGACTGTGTCGCACTGGCTTCATACCGAACGTATTTGCCATGCATATGGTTCAGTTATTCATTCAGCAAAATGAACGACAAATTCCCTACCGCCTTTACGAGGAAAAACTGGTGCGCCTTTTGCTGGCAGCCCTGCGCGGCAAAAAACAAAGCGAACTAATCAAAATCGCTAATCTGGTTATGGCTGATGCTGCTGGCCAGACGTATTCTTTTACCACAACTCTACTGGCTCAACTTCGTCAAACCCATGACTGCATCGTAGTCACAGCCGGCATGTCTGAAACCGCTGATGATTTGGCGGAGTACTGGGGTTTTCAAACTTGCTTCTCAAGTGTTTTTGAAGTGAAGAACGGTCTTTATACCGGCGGAGTCGCTTCAACAGTGGCGCACGACAAAGGACAGACTCTCAAAACCAGACTGACCACTGCCAACCACACTACGCTGACTGGTTCAATTGCGATCGGTGATTCGAGATCGGATATTCCGCTTCTTTCTGAAGTCGAACAGCCGATAGCTTTCAATCCGGATCACGAACTGATGAACCGAGCCGAGCGGGAACGTTGGCCGGTGGTGCTAGAGCAAAAAAATGTAATCTACGTTCTGCAATGTGGAGCCTGCACACAATTCTCTACTGATGATGCCGTGAAGGCAGTGCGCTTGATTACCACCGAATGTCGTCAACTGCAATAAAAATAACGCCGAAGCTGTCGGCGTTTTTATTTGTGAATAATCACCGTAAATTAAAAGATCAGTCAGTCTTGGCTGCCTCTTCGGATAAAGATTCCGAGGCGTAAACGAAACCATGCTTGGCCGCTTGCTCGCGACAGCTAAGATCGACCTCAGCCAATCGCTCGTCGAAATTATCCGCTCCGCCGAATAGTTCGGAGTAGAAATAATCGAGCGCCACTTCTTCGAAAGGTCCCTGAGGATCGGTTCCAACTAATACGTACTTACCGTCCGGATCATGCTTGGCGGTCTGAATCGCCGCCTGAAATTGAGGCAGGCCAGCGAACCAATACAGATCAGCTGAGCTCATATTCACTCTGACCACCCAGCATTGCAAATCCATGCGGACGATCGTAATCGGATCAACCACTCCCAAAAGACGCTGTCCGGTTAGTGGGTCAACTAACTCGTGCCGCTCTTCAGCTTCCCCCACCTCTGGCAATCGAATCTCCGGCGGTGGAATATTCGGCGGTTCTATTCTCGGCACATTCAAATCCGTCCTCTGTCGCGGCTGATACTTGCGCCAGAAAAAATAGACACAACCGCCCAAAAGTAATCCACCGACTAAAACAAAGATAAACCAAAACATTAAAGAACCTCCACTAACTGAGATTACTGGCAAGATTAAGAATGGTCAATTATACAACCGCTAGTGACTGCAGAGTTTACCCTGTCGCTCGCGAGCGACAGGGTTTATCTCTGCCCAGCCGATCTAATAACGATGGATGGAGGCAAGCCACGTCGCTCGCGAGTGGCGTGGCAAACTCCGCAGCTACATTGCCGCAGAGTTAAATTTCTCCTGACAAATATTTTTTTCGTCGAGACTCCGGAAATTTTTCAATGGCGTAGCGTAGCATGGTGCGCGGCATTTTCTGATAACGAGACCGCAGAAACTTCTCTTCAACTGCCCGATTCCGATTGCCAATCTCACGCAACAACCAACCAACAGCTTTATGAATCAGATCATGCTGATCAGTAAGCAGTCTCTCCGCGATATCCAGTGCTTCATTGAACTGACCCTGTTTGATGAAGGCAAAAGTAGCCAACATGGCGATGCGTCGATGCCAAAGATTTTTGGATTTAACAAGTCGTCGCAAAATCGCGCGCGGATCACGTCCGGTCAATCGAAACCACTCGCCATAAATACGATCGGCGGACAAATCAACCAGATCCCAGTTGTTGATGTGATCCAGTTTCTTACAATATAAATTAAACAGAGATTGGCGACCCAACTCATCCGCTCGTTTAAATTGTTCAGTCATTATAATAAGCGCGAATAATCGCTCCTCATGCCACGGTGAATCGAGTAGTCGCGCACAATCATTAAGCGCCAGATCACGATAGCCGCGAGCAATGCGTCGCTGTTCAACTACAGTCACCCCAAGAAACTTATCGCCTGCCCCATATTCGCCCGGTGCGGTTTTAAAAAAACGTTGCAGTACCAGAGCCTGGTCCGCGTTAGCTACTGCCCGCAATTCCTTTTTTAACTGATTCAATTTGGTCATAAAACTTGTCGTTACCGAGCTATGCCTTGTTTCGTGTTGGTTTTCAGCCGTTAAGCTAACCCGTTCGGGCTTCATCCCAATCCTAGTTACGTAGCAGATTTGGCATGGTAGAGCCGTATTTTTGCGGTTCTCCTCCCCTGCATTTCGATTCGTGCGCCGCAAGTGGCAAAATCTTCATTCGCGATTAATATACGTCTGAATTATTGCTTCATAATTTACCCCCATGTTGAGCCAAAAAAATAGTTTGTTACCAACACGATTCAAGGCATAACTCTCATTACCCTGATAGTACACTGGGGGTCAAGGCTTTAATCTATAGTATAGGTTAAAGTTCTAACCACCTAATTAAAAAACCGGCCGCACCCCTGATGGATGCGACCGGCAAAGAGACTAGTAACCAATGAGCAGACGCTGCCCCAGTTCCGAGGGCAGTCCCAGCTCGGCAATCTGACGAACTACAGCTGCGACATCGTACTCAACGCGTGGCAGACTGAAACTCCAGTCGCTGGTGTCGAGCAGGCCGTAACAGGCTCGCGGGTCATCGTCGCGCGGCTGACCAACACTGCCGACGTTGATCAAGAACCGCTCATCGCCGGACAATACCAGTTCGGTCTGGTGATAGAACGAACCGCTCCGTTCACCGAAGACCTGGGGCTCATGCGTGTGTCCGACGAAGAACACTCTCAGGTCATCGTGCGGCAAACGTTTGAGCTCAATTCCCGCGCCGACCGAACCCTCGACGTAAAAAAACGTTGCCGGATGAGAAAACGATGCATGGGTGAAAGCCAGGCCATGATCCTCATCCCAGAGACAGTCGGGCAGACCGTCCAGATAGTCGAGCTGAGGCTGTTGCAACGCGAGAGCGGTGAACCGAACCGCTTCTTTGGCGATTTGGTTGAAGTTACGAGCCCAGCGCTCTGAATCGAGCACCGCAGCCTCGTGGTTACCGAGCACTGTCTTGATCCGCTCGAGCTGGATCCGGATCACACACTCTCGCGGTTGCGGACCGTACCCGACCACATCCCCCAGACAGACCATCTGATCCACGCCGCCACGCGCGCGGATATCAGACAGGACTGCCTGCAGTGCGACGTAGTTTCCATGAACATCAGAAATAATCGCGAACCGCATGGCAGTCCTCCTTTCCTTGCGTTGTTAGCGCCGTTTCGTTTATCAGCGCAAATTCAGATATTGCGAGGGCACTTCCCGGCCTCGCAACGAGAAAATCCCTTCGGCCTGAGCCATGGTCTCGACAGCGTGGTGGCAATGCCGCTCACGCACCGCGGCGATCGGGTCAGGCGTTTCTTCCTCGGTCTCCAGGATGGCGATGAGTGACGCGAGCAGTGTACCGGTTCGCCCATGTCCGGCGGTGCAGAAGCACAGCACTCGCTCCCCGGTCTGGTGGCATCTCGCGAGCAGCGGGATTACCCGCCCGCACAAGAACTCCACCCAGTCGTCCGGCACACCGCCGAAGTCCGGCAATTGAGCGGATAGCACCAGGAAAAAGTTGCCGATGCCCAGTGGGGGCAATTGTTCGGTGAGCGGAATCAGCACATCGAACTCGGACAGGATGTCCGGGTCGAGGTGCATGGCTCCAGCGACATAGATCGTATAGGGGCCAACCTGGATCGGCTGGCCGGTGTGTGAATGAGCATCCTTCTGTCTCATCTCGTCCTCCGCAGCTAATCCGTTACCCCTTGTAACAGATGAGCAGTGAGAGGGGGAAGCGCTGAAAAGATTCAACGCTTCCCCAGATGCCCCCGAGAGAAATCAGAGAGCGGTTGGGTGATCAGACCGAAACAAAGATCTAGTAGGCCTCCTCCGCCTCGTCGTCGTCCGCCTCGTCCGCGGCCGACGACGAGCAGCACCCGGCCGCTGCCTGCTCGACGCGCTTCATGGCGGCCTTCACCACGACCACCTCTCCGCCGACCGCCTCGAGTGCGGCGCGCGCGATCCCGATCGCCTGGAGCAGCTCGCTGTCCGGGACCACGCACGAGAACCGGAACTCCCCGTCGCTGGGCGTCTTCCAGCCGGCCGGGATGTGCGGCCGCATCATCTCGGCACCGATCATATCGGTCGGCTCCAGCCTGATCCGACTGGAGTCGCCACCGTCCAGGATACGCCGACTCAATCGGCCGGCCGCGTTCTCCGTCAGCAGCTGGTAGCTACCGGGGATCCCCTCGGTACCGGCGAACCGATACCTTCCGTTCTTTGCCATGACTTCCTCCTTACCCGTCTCCTCCCCTTGAGAAGACGGCTAATAGAGGGAGAAGCGCCAAAAGGCGGGCGACGCTTCTCACTCAAGAAGATTTCCGAATCGCCAGACCAGGCGACCCAGAAAGAGCTTTATGATTTGAAAGAACTTGAGCAGGAGCCACTACCACAGACCGCCGGCTTGTCCCTGAAGGTACAGCGTGGATATTTCCGGCGAAATGGTACCAGCCGCTTCGCCAGCAATAAATTTGTCGTACAACCCCCTGACGCCACCCTGGTGATCACGCTTGGTGTCCAATAGTTGATCCAGATGCCAAAGGTTTCCGACCAGAAAATCTTTGGTCTTGTTGAACATCCGACCACCGTTGTGTTGCAGATCGAAAGCGTGATCCACGAACACCGTGGCTGTAACCTTGCCTTCGAGCCACGACAGGGCGGCCGCGCAGATATCCGCCCACTTGATTCCACCAAACGACGTACTCCATTTCAAATGGCGGAAGGCATTTTCTGCCCGCTGCAGAAAAATTATCTGTTGCTCGAGCGGCAGTAACTCCAATTGGTCAGCAACAGACCTCTGCGCTTCGATTCGATCAACGCCTTCGTCAATCACCCCATACTTTTGTAGTTCAGCATGGACCAACTCTCGATCTAAGATCAGAGGGTTGCTATAGGCACTGCTTCGAACGTGACGCAACTCTCCGGCTGCTGCCAAGACGATATAAGTGGCCATCAACTCAGCGGCCTCCTGATGTTCTTGATGCTGGAGCTTTTGGACTGCTCTCGAAAGCTCGGCTGTGGCATTGAGACTACTACTGGCCGCAGCCATGGCTTCGATCAGGTAGAAGCTCCTCGCCAACTGCACCACGTTAATACTCTCGCCTCGTCGCTCGAGGGCGATTCGTGGGGCGTGAGCCCTTTTGTCAATCTCCGGCTGATGGATCCTCTTGTACCACCGCAGGAAAATTTTAATTTCTCTACGGTGGATGCCGAACTCCATGGGCAGCTCACCCTGAAGCACCACACCACTCGTGCCGTCAACTGAAACCCACTGAAGGGGCGACAGCTTCAAGCATAAGTCCGCCTGAACACCCACTACCGCCGGTTTGTTCAGACTCCGAGCCACCACCGCGGCATGCGATGTCGCGCCGCCGACTTCGGTGACGATAGCATCAGCCGCCAGCATCCCTGGTAGATCATTGGGTGAAGTCTCTGTCCGAAACAGCACCACCGAACAACCAGCTCCCTTCAATTGACGAGCTTGCTCCGAGGTAAGGGCCGGCCGGCCGGTCACTGCTCCAGGCGAAGCCGGAATACCGCGAGCCAGAAAACGATTGGGGTCAGCCACAGCCTGAGCCAGCTCATTAGTCCGAAAGACTGACCGATCCAACTGTGCTAGCTGAGCTGTAGTCATCGCCCTTCGCTCAAGCGCTTGCTCCTTGGTGAAACGCTTTTCCCAAACCATCTGCACGGCATGAGAAACGGCCGCCACCGGGGTGCGCTTGGCCAGTCGAACCTGGAGAATGAACAGTCGGCCAGATTCGATCGTGAACTCTACATCCACGACGTCGTCAAAGTGCTGTTCGAGCAGTATACAGATCTGACTCAGCTCCTGATAAACCCCGGGATTCCAACTTTCGAGTTCAGCGATCGGTCGCGGTGTCTTAACACCAGCCACCACATCTTCGCCTTGAGCGTTTGGCAGCCACTCACCATAGAGCTCGCGCTCGCCGGTGGCGACATTGCGAGAAAAAACAACTCCAGTTCCGGAATCGTCTCCTCGATTACCGAACACCATGGCTTGAATGTTAGCGGCGGTTCCGAGCCAACTGGGAATGTTGTTGGCTCGGCGATAAGCCCGGGCACGCTCTGACTCCCAACTGCGAAACACAGCACGGCTGGCCATCGTTAACTGAGTCCAGACGTCGTCTTCCATGGAACCGGCGCGACGCTGAATCAGTTGCCGACAGTTGCGGCAGAACTTCTTCAGAGCTCTGACATGGAACGACTCACGATCGTGATCGCACCCGTTCTTCTGCCACAACTTATCAAACTCACTGGCTGCGATCCCATGAACCACGGTACCGTAACTGACCAGAAATCGCCGATAGCAATCCCAAGCGAACCGTTCGTCTCCGGTTTCCCTGGCCAGCGCCAGAACTGTGTCCGGATTAAGTCCGAGATTCAGGATTGTATCCATCATCCCGGGCATGGAGTGCTCGGCGCCGGACCTGACCGACACCAGCAGCGGCTTGACCAAATGACCAAAGCCACGACCAGTCGACTGCTCCAATCCTTCCATTTCTCGAACGATCTGACCAAACTGCCGACGCGGCAGATGGCCATGCTGTAGTGACGACCGCCCCACGCTTGTGGTGACGGTGAAACCGGGCGGCATGGGTACACCAAGGTGCACCAGTTCCGCCAAGGAGAAACCCTTGCCGCCACGCTTGGCGGCTGACAGATGGGCGGAACTTTCGAATCCGCAAACCACCTGACGATTCCGCCTGCGAGACGCTTTCTTTCCCATTTCCCTCTCCTGGGTTTGACCCGGTGCACCGGGCGACTTTGTTTTGTTGTTGATTGTAAATATCTAAAACGCCTTAAGGCGTTTGATTGGAATAGCCAAAAAGTTACAGCAATTTTCTGACTGACCCAACCAAGAGCCTAAGCCATTTTTAAAACTCTAAAATATAGCAAATCTCTGCGTAATTGTCAAGATTATTAAACAAGTGACCCAGCTCCAATTTCTGGAGCTGGGCCGTAAGGTAACAAAAAAATTTTCTTAGTGGCCATTTGTCATGCGCCCCCAAGGCCGTGCGGAGGCACTTCCGTTTTTCAGGTCAGCGCCATGACTGCGCTTTTTCGATCGAATGTAGTAGTTCGACATCGAACGTCGATCTAGACCTGAAGCATCATCAGCCTGAACCAAGGCCGAGAATTGACATCCTCGTGGAAGTAGCGAGGCTGTCCAAGCGGCAAGAATCGCTTCCGTGGTGGTTTGGTGACCACCTTTTCCACTTTCCTATTTCTTGAAGGGCTTGTCGCAACGGGCTTTACCCATCGCCTAGGTTCATCCTTCAGCTAAAACCTGACCAATCATAGACTCATCCACTCGTCTTGTATAACTTTTCAAAAGCGTTATACATCAGCGTGAATAAGCCAAGCACTCTTCTCCGCCCTTTATTAATTATTTGCATTGAAAAGTGTTACTGATCAGGCCCTAACCCCGTCTGTCCGGGGTGCGGAGACGCCACTTCCGCTTCAGTTGTCCCATCAATCCAGTGATGGGCGTGAAATCGGTCGCTGGTAGAATGACAGACTCCAACCAACTCCACTGTTTCAGTGGCAGACACAGTACACCGCCATCAAACAGCTTCCCTCTTTTTAACGGTGCCTTCACCGAGGGAGATGAAAACACCGCATAAACTCACCTCACCAACGGTTTTATGAATTCCGCTGGCAAAATGATCGGACGGGGCCTATTCGGTCTCTATCATTCAGGCGATTTCCAACCGCCGGGTTGAAAAAACCTTTCGGGTACCCTTAGCCGCCAGGTGTCTAGCCGTCGGCTAACTCGATTCAGCTTTCAGTTGATGATTCAGTTCGGTTGCGAGCCGTACCAGATCGTCAATCTCGGTTCTTGATACCTGCCCGATTTAGGCATCAAGCAATAAACCGCAATGACCTCTGAATCTTAAAGTCACCGTCTCTTTATCGACCCGCCGGTCGCGTAGGGAAAGAGACTACCCAGCTATTTGATGAAAGTTCTCTGATCGTCCTACCCAGGATGATCCAACTCCCACCTTGATGGCCGATCCGGACACGCCGCTGCCCGACCTAATCACTCCTCGGTCTGCTTACCAAAAAGAAAATAGGTTTTAATTTGCTCGTTTACTCCTTGAGCTCAGTGTGCAGCGGGGATTTCACCCGCACTCCCTCCACGCCTGGTTTATAAAAATTTTTTACCAGGTTGAACGGATTCAGCTTTGGTCTGAACACACAAACGAGCGGACCTTTTTAAATAAGTGCTTAGAGCAGCGCACCTATCGAGCTGACTTTTTGTTAACGGGCTCCGTCAGCGATTGAGCCCTAGTAAACGCACATCCTAATCCTCCCTCTTTATCTGAACCTGCGACGACGTTGTCGCAGAGAAAAAAAATAACATAAAAAGTCGGATTAGTCAAGATTGTGTTAGGTACCCCCAATTCAATACATAACCGAACACTTCAGTGTAACATTGCCGATTAGGCATAACTGTAGTAATCATGTCAAAAAAGACGCATTTGAAGGAGTTCGAGAGGGAGAAGATCGAGTACTGGCTGAGGCTGGGGTTCGGCAACAACGAGATCGCCAGGAAGCTGGCTCGCAGCGGATCGTCAGTGTCCGACGAGATCCGCCGCAACAGCAACCCAGACGGTAAGTATACGGCGGCGGATGCCCAGCGCCGAGCCGACCAGAGACGAGAGCGAAAGAAGGGTCGGAAGCTCGAAAGGGACGCCGTGCTACACGACTACGTAGTCTCCCTGCTCCGCGGCGACGGCATGCTACAGGGCTGGGCGCCGGACGCGATCGCCGGGCGGCTGAAGCACTACCCAGAGCTGGTGCCGGAGGAGTTGCGGGGGAAGACCGTCTCGCACGAGGCGATATACCAGTACATATACGAAGGCGAGGGAAAGTGGGAGGCGCTGTACCACCACCTGCCCAGGAAGCGCAGCCGCAGGAGGATCAAAGAGGGCAGGAAAACGCGTCAGCAGAGCAAAATACCGAACAGGGTGAGCATCCGGCTACGACCGGCCGAAGTCAATGAGAGGAAGACGTTCGGCGACTGGGAAAGCGACACCTTCGAGGGTACGGGATCGGCGTGCGGATCTGTGCAGGTGGAGCGCAAGTCGAGGAAGATTCACCTGCACAGGACGGCGGACAAGACCAAGGAGGAGACCGAACGAGCCATCAGGCAGACCATCGAGTCATATCCGGAATACCTGCGGGGCGAGGCGTTCCGGACGATGACCCTCGACAACGGTGGCGAGGGCGCGAACCACGGGAAATTGAG
This sequence comes from Patescibacteria group bacterium, assembly GCA_018813785.1. Lineage (GTDB taxonomy): Bacteria > Patescibacteriota > Patescibacteriia > SG8-24 > SG8-24 > JAHJAU01. The sequence goes on from JAHJAU010000070.1 coordinate 28,063, forward strand.
GAGGGAATACGGCATCGACACCTACTTCTGCGACCCGTACTGCTCGTGGCAGAAGGGCTCGGTGGAGAACGCCATCGGCCTCGTGCGGCTGAGGTTCATTCCAAAGAAAACAAATCTCTCGACCCTTTCGGATCGAGAGTTCATGCTCATGGAGGACTTCCTGAATGACATGCCCGGAAAGTCTCTCGGGCACCTTACGCCGAATGAGGTCGCGGCGCAATATTTGTGAGAGGTGTTCGGTTATTAGCTTGAATTTGGGAATGTCAAAGGTAAGCTAAAAACTGACACCCCCCCAACCAGGATTTATATGTTATGGTATATGAGTTGACTTAAATAAAGACTCAAATCGTTGCTAACGATCGACGAGTCCGCTCTTTAAAAGATCGAGGTGTGTTTTGATTACAGAACTCAAAGAGTTGCTCGATGAGGTGGCGGCTATTCCAGATGATCAAATTGAGGAGCCGAGCTTGAAGATTGCTCCAGAACATTTTGTGGTCGGTCGAATCGACGATCTAAAACTACGGCGCATTTTTACCGCCTATACACGTCGAGTTCGCGAACTGAGTCAATTGCATCAAGCGGTTCGTGGACCAATGTTAGTAGCGCGAAATATCCCTACTACAATCCAGACTAAAATGATCGAATTACAGGACGAGCTGGATCTACTACGACAAATTTTTTTCTATGCTCTTAGCAAACGATTTGGTTTGTTCGGGCGACCGTTTATTCATGTTCACGTTGGCTGGCTGGTCAGTTGGTCGAATCGATCAACATCAACTCCGGCCTGCTCCGGTTCAGAAACGACGTTCGACAATGATAACAATGATCAAAACACCAACTAAATCTTAAAACTATCGGGTTTTGCCCGATTTTTTTATTGAGTTACAGCCAACACTAAAACTAAACCCCGAAGCCTTGAATGAATTGACGATGTTCAGCCGCCATGTTAAAAAGCGGAAGGTGAAGTAAGCATACTTTGCTACATGGAGGTTCACTTGCCCAAACACAGAGATTTTGCCGAACTCAAAGACCTGCTGGCTGAGGTGCAAAAAATTCCCCTCAGTGAGGTGGTCGATATACCGTACGACCTTGAGGAGGGTCAGCATGCTTTCGCCACAGTGAAACACGCTGATCTCAAGCGACTCTACACGGCACAAGTAGAACGCATACAACGAGTGAAAAAATTACGCGTTCAATTACCGGAAAAACTGGCGGGTGATCCGAAGATCGCTGAAACACTGATCGATCAAATAGAGAACGCGGCGCAAGAGGTCGAACTTCTGAAGCATCTATTCTTCTACTTGTTGCTGAAACGCTACGCACCACCCTCATATGAAACGATCGGTGTCGCCCGTGGCTGGCAAATCTACTGGGAAGGGCCCAGGGCAAACGAAGAACTGTTCAGCCTGATCACCTTCTCTAACCTTGATAATCCGGACGGCACAGAAGACCCGGATTAAACCTCTCGGACCAATCATCTCGCGCTGAGTTTATTAGCGCTTTTTTATTATTTTTTAACTATACTGAATAAGCACCTTTGCTTCGGAGTCTAAAATGAAAAAATGTTTGATCGAAATTATTGGACAGCTGGAACGTGTCAGTCCAGAGGATCTCAAACTGTTTGCCCCACGTTTACCGATCGGCCCAAAAGACGATGTGTTCGGCGAGTTGAACTCTGAACTTCGTCCGCTGTATGTGGTCGGACTGCAATTACAGCGCCTGATCGGACTCATCGAAAATCTGGCCACCGACGAAGCACAGTTCGAGGATGTTCTGCCCGAGTTACGCCAACGGGCCACGGTGGTCAATGCCCTATTCTGGATCGCAGTCGCCGAGAACTTCCCGCGTTTCCGCGATGGTGATATGGCGGTGATATTCAAAAACTGGCTCGTCGGACGACGTTGCGACTCTGTGGCCGGAGAAAAAATATTGGGTAGTAGTCAACAATTCACCTTTTCCAATTTCGGTGGCAATGGTATTGATGCCTGAGACTATGAAAAGAACGTCTGCCTACCGCGCCAACACCTTGTCAAAAACAAGCCGTCAACTTTGACGGTTTTTATTATCCAACAAAATCTAGAGACTATTTTAACTAAAAAGTGTCGGAGACTTTAATAACCTAGACATAACTTTCTCCACCCGCTACCTTAGCGACGAGGAGAATCAAATGAATGCAACGATCTTTTCCGTGGATGTTGAGGCTACAGGTCGAACACCGGCCAGTGCCAGCCTGTTGTCGATTGGTGCCTGTGTTGTAGGTAGCGAACACGAATGTTTTTACTGCGAGCTGCAACCGATCAATGATGGTTATCTGGTCGAGGCGATGCGCATCGGTTGCCTGGGTCTTAGTTGTTTGCCAAAACGAATTGGCTTTGATCCCAGCAAACCATCGTTTCGTCCGGACTTGGTTTTGCAGCTGATGCGGAAAAACGGCCAGGATACAGCGAACGCTATCCCTGAATTTTGCCGCTGGGTCAAAACTGTGGCCGGCAATACTGCAGCCATCTTTGCTAGTGACAATCCGGTCTTTGATGGTCTGTGGGTGTTCTATTATATTGATCGCTTTTCTGCGGATCCGAATCCGTTCGGTCACAGCGGCCTGTCACTCAACTCAGTGGCCAAAGGCGCGGCCGGAAATTTACGCACTACCATGAAAAGAATGATGCGAGTTAAACAGCGGGGCGTAAAGCACAATGCGCTCGATGATGCTCGACATAATGCCAGGCTATTTGAAATCTTGGCCGAGCGATATCAAATCAAACTTTGATTAAACACCAGCGCTGTCTGGTGTTTTTTTATTCATCAGACAAAGATAACTTGGCGTCTAGCCTGACCAATTTAGACTGCTGGCATGAAACAAAATTTTAACTAGACAAAAAACCGCGCCGAAGCACGGTCTTTTATATTCTGGTCGCCGAATCTACAATACAGCTTCTTTAGTCGGCTTAGAAACACGAAACTTCACAACGGTTTTAGCTGGAATTTTGATCGCTTCACCGGTAGCCGGGTTTCGACCCATACGAGCAGCGCGCTGTTGTCTGATCAGCTTGCCGATGTTCATCAATGGGAACTCACCGTTCTTTTTAACCTCGGAGAGAGCCATTGCCTCGTACATCTCGAGAAATTCCTTAATTTCCTTTCTTGGCTTTTCGGCCTTTTCGGCCAGCGCAGCAATAACCTGCGTTTTGGTCATCTTCGCCATAGCGATATAAACTTTATTATGAATAACACCACTTATAGATAAACGATTTAAGGCTAGCTGTGAAGGGGATAAGCTCTAAAGATATTCACAGGTAAAAATCTGAATCAATTTCTAATAACAATAATCCGATCAGCTAGCCAATTATTCCACGAAAGACCAGTTGCGATTTTATTGAACGACAGCTAACCTATAGCTGTTCCTTTTAATAAAAAGAAAGGCGGAGGCAAATGACGGCTCCCAAAAACTCGTCAGCCGTCCGCTGGGCGGATCGCATTCTAATCAGTGGTGCCGTAGAAAATGAAGCGGATAAAATCAGACGCCGCTTGGCTGGCTCATTATCCGATTGTTATGGTGTGGCAGGCCAGGAGTTGCGTAAAACTGCTTTTGAGTTGCAGGCTATTCAGCAAATCTCTGGTCTCCTGAATGTTATGGCCAATTCAATGCAACTGACGCCGCGTGGTATCACATCGGCCCGAGTTCATTTGTTACAACCCAATGACTATCGTTTGTTCTTAGGTGATGAAGATAATGCGCGAACTGTCCTGGGGCACACTTACATCGCACATACAACTGATAAAGTGGCTAAGATGTTTCTACTGACCCATGAGCTGGCTCATCTGGCTTCCTATTTGTGTCTACAAGTCAACGTCACACCGCGAGCTATTCACGTTACCTGGAAAAAATCTGGCTATAGAATGCAGGGTCAAAGAGGTAATCAATTCACCGGACTAAATGAAGCAGTAGCGGAGATTGTTGCAGGTTTGATTCGAGAGATAATCGTACGGCGCAGCGGCCTGCTAAATACTCCACAAAAAAAAGATCTGACCAGTAAATACCTCTATGCACCCCAAGTACGGATAGTTCAGTGTCTGGTAGATCGAATTGCCAAACATGAGAATTGCGATGATGCTAATGCACTACTCGATGCAATTCGTGGATTCTTATCTGGCGGCGTTTCGTTTCTGCGACGAGCCAACCGAGCCGTGCCTGGTGCAGCAGCTATCCTGCGCGCCATGAATAACCAGCCGGAATCAGTGCTAATCGCGGCTTATGCTCTGGGCATGACCGATATCTATACCGAAATCAACGATGTTCTGCGCTCGCAAAACATCTTCGATATCGAAATCTAAAAAAGACTCAGCTTAACGCCGGGTCATTTTTTTACAAAATGCTTTCTGATTTCAAGCCAAATTTTGCGATCAATAAAACACGTGCTAAGGTGGTCAGACCCTTTCAAAAGGAGCTGAAGATGGCAAGGCAAACCGATATTTCGGTTAAGAACGGTCGCGTTTCGCGGCCACGTACTGTCGAACCACCGTTCGTAATACGAGTTCAGGGCATCGAAGGGCCGCCGCGTCGGGTGGTCGAACAGGATTTTCGTCAGAAATTGTTGAGCGGTCATTACGCCCAGAGAAATTTTTACGAGGAACCCAAGACACGGTTTGATCGGGCGTTGATTCATGCCTCGATTCGGGCACTTAACGCAGTGCGTGGAAACCTTGGTCTAGAACCAATCGCCTTACCTCTCGAACATTTTCATCTTTTGTCGGAGGATGAATATATTCAAATGTTTGAGGGGGCGGCCGAGACCGGCGGATTGACGGCCTTCCGTGAAATGTATATCCGACACTGTTCACGGCGTGCTGATCTAGCCAGGCGCATTACGCACGAACTGGCGCATGCAGCCTGTTTTCATCAGTACACGGTTGCGGCGCAAATAGTCGAGCCCAATGATCAAGACTGCGAAGCACTGGAAGATGATGACGACAATGAAGAAGATTGTGGCGGAGTGCTGATCAAATCAATCCGACATGATCGAAGTGGGTTGCAACTAGCAGGCAAAAAATTCCAAGGGCTGGATGAAGCGATAACAGAAATCCTGGCCTCCTTGATCCGTAGCCGTATGATTGCCGATCGCCATCCACTAAGTAAAGCAGCGGTTGAAGAATTGACAACTTACTGCTCCTATTTGCCTCAAATAAGCGTCATCTTTCGTGTTATCAGTGACCTGTATGAGAAGAGGGAAGTTGGTCTGGCTGTCCTGATCTGGGACTATCTGACTGGCAGTAACGATTTTTGCCGACGTCTGCGACGCAGGGATCGACAAATGCACGACCTGATTCGGCAGATGGGTGACGAGCCGGAAGACGCTCTTCGAACTGCGCTGGCTCTCGGATATTGCGAGGAGGCAGAAGAAATCGCCGAAGATTTTTCTGACACTCCTGATGAAGAATGAAAATACGAGAGACTAACGGCCGCCTGGCCGTTTTTTATTATTTTCGCCATTTTTTAGTTAACTACTGCTTTTACAAGAGATAGAGAAATCTAGTTAGAACCTGTTAATTTCTTACGTCGGCAACTAACTTCGCCGAACATAGAGGATTAAATGGCAGCTCCTTTCCAGCCCCCACCCGAGCCAATCAGCAAGTCAGACGACGATCCAAAGTCTGGGTCAAATCGCCGCCGAAGGACGATCGGCGATATGTTCCTCTGGCTTTTGATTACGGTTGTCGCGATCTTCGTCATGTCTTCGATGGCTCTCTCCGTGTATGTGCATCACAATATCCGCACCAGCGGCAATGGTCAGGGCTCCTACCCACTGACCAATTCCATCGAGCTGATCAACAGCTACGACAGATTCGTACCGGTCGGCCAGGAAACCTACTGTTACGCCGAACGAGATGGCGCCAGCTTGCATCTGCTGGAACAGATCGAAGACCATGTCCTGGTCGAGTATCGCACGCCAGTGGTGACAGAGTCTAGACTCTGGATCTACTGCTCCAACGGTATTCAAATCGTCATGACTCTTCGTGATTGGAACCGAAATGTCCGAGTCAATCAGTGGATGGCAGAGCAGCAGACCGCCGAGGCTCGGGCCGAACGTCGACGCCTGGAAATCGAACGACGCCTGCTGAACCGGTAATCGGCGCCGGCCAGCCCTGGCCCGATGCTCAAACCACAACCGCGACGCAACTCTGCGTCGTTTTTTTATTGCTCGGCAAACATAACGAATCGAAACTTATTGGAACTCAATTGACAGCATTAAACAACGAGATTAAGATGCCTCGATGTTCCTTAATAAGGAGATTGAGATGCTGATAGTCGGACTCACTGGCGGTATTGGTTGCGGAAAAAGTACGGTTCGTGAACTGCTGGAGCGGTTCATTGACACTCGGACATTCGATTGTGATGAGATCAGTAAACGTATTCTGTTCTCGCCGGACTTTGTGCCGGTTGCCGAACGCATTCTGGGGCGAAGCGCTTTCATCGATGGTCAGCCTGACACTAAGCGCATCGCTCAAATTATCTTCGGAGATGCCGAACGTAAAACCCGATTCGAACGCCTGTTGCACCCACTGGTACGCCAAGCAATGAAGGTGGCTAAGGAACAAGCTGAGCAAGATGGTATCAAACTGTTTGTCGTGGAATCAGCCATTATGTTCGAAAGCCGACTCAGCGACCTATGCGATGTGACGGTCTGTGCGACCTGTGGCGCGGAGGAGCAGTTGCGACGCCTGACGGCCATTCGCCAAATGACAATCGAAGAAATTCAGGCGCGTCAGGCACAACAAATGCCTGACAGCGAACGTCAACTGCAGGCGAACATCCTTATCGGCACAGACTGTTCATTGGAGGCATTGCGTCGACGAGTCGGACATCTGCATACTTATCTGATTGATCTGGAGCTTCGTTTCAGCGCCCATTAGGAGGTAAAAAAAATGAACCGAATCAACGAACCTCATCTGGAAATCCTGTTGCGCTCACGCTATGGCGAGCCGTGGCGGCACTATCATGACTGGGATCATGTGCGGCGCGTGCTACAGGAGTTTTCCCAAGTCCGGCACTTGGTCGGCCAACCAGCCCAGCAGGTAATCGTCTGGGCAATCAAGTTTCACGATGCTGTCTACGAACCAACCGCGCAAAACAACGAAGAGCGAAGTACTCAACTAGCTTATGCTTTTCTTGGACCGTTTCTGCCGTCCAACAAGGTACAAGAAGTGTGTCGTCTGATCAAGCTGACCAAACATCACAATCCAAAACCAGACGACATCAACGGTTGCATTATCTGTGACCTCGACCTGGCGGTAATGGGTTGGACGTGGTCAGAATTCAATCGTTTCGGTCAGCTCATCCGGTCGGAATACCGACATGTTCCAGAAGCTGACTTCCGCCGCGCTCGCCGCGAATTTATGGCCGCTTTTCTGCAGCGCCCTCATATCTTCAACCTTCCTTATTTCCATGATAAGTACGAGCAGCAAGCGCAGGAGAATCTGCGCCGAACAGTAGCTCTGCTGAGCTAACTTCAACACCCCCCAGGCGGGGTGTTCTTTTTATAAAAACTGTCTAACACTTTTTGATTGCTGTTTCCGGCGCTTGTGCTAACGTGGAATCAGTCAAGGAGGTTTGAAGATGAATCGATCTTTGACCTACATTGGAACGTTGTTGATTTTGTGGCTGACAGCATGTGCTCATCATTCAGGTGCGGTGAACGGTCAGTCTCCGCTGCCTAACATCAACCAACGGGTCGCCCCCATGCCGGTTCGAATTCCAGCCGGTTTTCAGGTTTCTGTTCCGGCCGGCTGGCACTTTTCGCCCGAAGGTCGCGGTTCGCGACCAACTCTTGAAGGACCCGGAGGAACCCGAGTTATCCTTCAGGTTGTACCGACCGCGGGACACACGCCACAAAGTGTTGTTGATTACTTTTTCCATGAACAATTAGGTGAGATGGTTCAGGATCAAACACTAGAAATTCTTCGAGTGGCTTCTCTACCGATTGAAACCGGCGATCTCCATTATCTGGAAACTCGTAGCACTCGCTGGAATGATTCCTATACAACCATCTATGCCTGTCGAACGCTCGACGAAAATTATCTGCTGACCGGAATCGGAATTTGGCCAAGCAACCACAATGCCGGACTGTTGCGACAAATGGCTGATATTATGGCCAGCGTTCATATCACTGAGCAACTCCAATAAACAACTGACTTAATCGAGCTCTCAAAGCCGCCCTCCTGGACGGTTTTCTTTTAAAGAAGTACCTGTCACCCTCGACAGGTAAAAGGGACAGGTAGACCTTCAAATCTATTTTCGAAACCGCCCCTCTGGGCATTTTTCTTTTAACTAGGTGCCTGTCACCCTCGACAGGCACGGGGGACAGGTAGACCTTCAAATCTGACCATGCTTAAAGTTTCATTAAC
>JAHJAU010000071.1 GCA_018813785.1 Patescibacteria group bacterium
AATAAATTTAAAAATTATGTGCGAGAAAACGACATCCGGATCCGCTTGCAAACCCCCCGCCCGCAACATTGGTACAATGTCAGTATAGGAAGCTCCGACGGTCATGTTACGTTAACTATAAATTCTCGCGAAAATTTGATTGGCTGCGAAGTTTATATCAGCAAAAACAAAGATTTGTTTAATTTTTTGCGGGAGCGGAAAGACGAAATCGAAAAAGAAATTGGCGAATCTATTGAGTGGGTGGACGCTGCTGTCGTTTCTCGCATAAAAATTAAAAAAGAAGTTTCGGGCATATTCGATCAAGCCGAAGCGGAAAAGTATTTTGCTTGGCTGTATGAAAAAACAGTTTTATTCCAAAATGTGTTTGGCAAATACTTTAAGGAGTTTAAGAAATAATTGTTATGTCACCTAATCAAATTAAATCAAAAAAACGAGTTAGAGATTACGGAGAAGTATTCACTCCGGATTTTATCGTTAACGACATGCTTGATTTGATAAAAAATGAAACCGAAAGAATTGAATCTCGTTTCTTAGAGCCGGCTTGCGGCGACGGTAATTTCTTAGCTCCGATACTTGAAAGAAAACTTGAAGTGGTAAATATGATTCGGGGTCAGGGCTTTAACTTATACTATAGATTAAAGCTCCGACCCCCTAATACATCCAATCTCATCTGACTTGTCTATTTCCACGTCACCGAGTAGGGTTATTATCGAACTTAGAAATTCGTGTTTTCTATGTCTGATCAGACCATTCGTCGAGCCGCTGCCGGGATAGCTGCGGCCGCCGCACTCATCGCGATAATTTTTATCGCTAATCTTTTGGATTTAATACCGACCGGACCATTCTGGGAAAGTCTATTTGCTGATTTGTTGGCCGGTTTATTTATTATTTTGTTGGTGGGTATCTTATTGCCGGTTTACTTGCGCCTGATGTTGAAGCCTAATATTGAATTGGAACCAGAGGAGGATTTTTTGTTGACGCGTTATTTAGATGGACGACTCAAGGGAACGCTTCGGCTGATTTTGCGAAATAACGGTCGACGAACAGTGCGCGCCTTTTATTGGCATTTGATCATTCCGCGTCAGTTGCATCCTTTGGTTCAGGATTTGAAAGGGCGGATTATCGGCGCGCGAAGATTGGGCGAGTTTGATTATATTCATGGTTGGGTTGATGGTCAGCCGGTTTTTCCTCAAGGCGGAATAGAACTGCCGGTGCGGATCGCACTGGAGACCTCAGCCTCACAGGCCGAGTGGAAGATTAAATACGCTTTAAGTACGGAGCACGGACATTATCCAAAAGAGATGGAACTGCATCATCAGATGAATGCCTCTGCTTTGGCGGATTGTGCTGAATTTATTATCCGAGCCGAAATTAAACCCGAGGATCAGGTGGATTCATCAGATGGACGATCGGCCGATCGCGAAGTCAACCCCGATAATCGACGATTCATTGTCAATTCAAGAGCAAACCGAACTGAAGATCCGGCTGAAAATAAGACTGAACGTGAAGCAGTTACGATCAATTTTCAGTCCAGATAATGTTTTTTAACCAAGGGGGTTCGCTTCACGAAACCTCTTTTTTGTGTTTATTTTAAGGCAGTAGAAAACATCTAAAGGGCAAATGCCTCATTATATATAGCTATGCAAAATCGCGATTCACAGCCATCTTCGCACCCCGAAGGAGTCGAGCCACAGTCAGAAGCTGAGGCCAGACCGGACACGACAATTGAAACCGAAACCAGCGATAGTCGTTTTCCGTCTCCGGAAAAGTTTTTAGGGACATTGGAGGGGCGGGGACTGGATAATCAACTGGCGACTTATCGCAGAGTTTTGGCTATCGCTACAGCGCTTAAAGAGCAGGGTGGCCGGGCGTTATTGGTTGGCGGGAGCGTGCGCGATGTCTTTTTTGGTCAGATATCCAAGGATTTTGATCTCGAGGTTTATGGTCTCGAGGCCGACGAGATCGAGGCCGTGGTTCAGCAATTCGGCAAGGTTTCAGAAGTGGGCAAGGCTTTTGGCATTCTCAAAGTTACTTTTGAAGGGAGTATTGATATTGATGTGTCACTGCCGCGCACTGATTCCAAAACCGGTGAAGGTCATCGGGGCTTTGCGGTAAAAACTGATCCGAATATGAGTTTCGAGGACGCGGCCCGGCGGCGTGATTTTACGATGAATGCTTTGGCGGCTGATCCGCTGACCGGCGAGCTGTATGATTTTTTTGGTGGCCTGGAAGATATTCGCCGCCGACGATTGCGTATTACTGATGCCGAGCTTTTTAAAGATGATCCATTGCGAGTAATGCGCGCTCTGCAGTTCATTGGTCGGTTCGGTTTATCCGTTGATCAGGAAAGTCAGCCGGTCTTGATGGAGATGATCCCGTTGCTGAAAGAATTACCCAAAGAGCGCATCGGCGAAGAATGGAAAAAGTTATTGCTGAAATCAGATAAGCCGTCATTGGGTCTGGCCGCTGGTATGGCTTTGGGAGTTTTCAATGAATTACATCCGGAATTTCCGCCACTCGCGGAAACCAAACAAGAGCCGGAATGGCATCCAGAAGGAGATGTTTGGGTTCACACTTTAATGGCAGTGGATGAAGCGGCCAAGATTGCTCGCCGGGAGAATATATCCAGCGAGCAATCTCTGACGTTATTGTTGGCTTCCTTATGCCATGACATCGGTAAACCGGCAGTAACTGAATTAGAAGACGGCCGGATTCGATCTAGAGGACACGAACCGGCCGGCGAAGCACCGACTAAAAAGTTTTTAGCCGGCATCGGTCTTGATAGCGAAACACAGAATAAAGTCGTTGGTTTGGTGAAAAATCATCTGATGCCCACACTGTTATACTCTGATGAAAAAGAACGTGGACGGTCAGTGTCTGACGGAGCGATTCGGCGACTGGCTCAGCGCATTCATCCGGCCACCATACGTGATTTGGTGTTGGTGGCCGAAGCCGATCATTTGGGTCGAGGACCGTTTACCGAACCGGAAATTGTTGAACAAATGTTGATGCCGCCGAATCAGTATTTGGCCGGCCCTTGGTTGCTGGATCGTGCCAGAAAATTAGACGTAGAAGATAGTAAGCCGGCTGATTTGACTCTGGGACGCGAGTGGCTCAGACTTGGCTTTAAACCCGGTCGGCACATCGGCGACCTGATTCGTTTATCAAACGAACTGCGAGATGAAAAAGCCTGGACACGAGAAGAGGTGTTGTGGGCGGCTCACGCTAAAACTTCACCAGAGGAAGTTATCGCCGAACTGACCGTGGTCTTAAAAGACGAACACGAGTAATCATCGATTCCATGAAAACAATTATTACCCACCACCGACCACATTTGGATGATATCTGCGGCGCCTGGCTACTGAAGCGTTTTTTGTCGGATTTCACTGATGCAAAAATTGATTTTATCGCGACCAGTCCGACCGGTAATCCTCATGCCGACACGGACGAGGTGGTGCATATTGGAGTTGGTCGCGGTCAGTTCGATGAGCATAAAGGCGACCTGGAGGATTGCGCCACATCGTTGGTTTTTAAATTCCTGCAACAAACCATTGAATTGTCCGAAGACACAGAACGAGCATTGGAGAAAATCGTGGCCTGGGTTTTGCTTGAAGACACCGGTCAGTTGGCAACGATTGAACAGCGGGATTTTGCCGTGCCGGCGATTTTAAAAGGTGAATATGAGCGCACTGATCGAGATTCAGGTGCGGTGGTGATTTTAGGGTTTCAACTGCTTGACGCGCTGTTGGTTACTCAACTGAACATCGTTCAATTGGAGCGCGATTGGACTAAGCGCATTGAGTTTGAGTCAAGATTTGGTTCAGCGGTTGCTTTGTCTTCTGACGCTTCGAGCGCTGATTCATTTGCTTATCGACAAGGGTTTGTTTTGTTGGCCAATATCAATAATTCCGGTCGCTATCACAGTATTCGGGCTGACGCCAAGACTGATATTGATTTGACGCCAGTTTATGAAAAATTGCGCGAATTAGAGCCAAATACCAGCTGGTATTTCCATCACGGCAAGCAAATGATAATTTGTGGTGGAGATTTAACACCAGAGGCCAAGCCCTCGGCTCTGACTCTGGAACAATTGGTGGACTTGCTTAAATAATTGCCAGAAATCATGTCTTCTGACGGCACAATCGAAGAAATAAAACAGCGCCTCGATATCGCTGAGGTAGTGGGGGATTATTTACAGTTGAAGAAAGCCGGCACCAGCTTTAAAGCCTGCTGTCCGTTTCATCAAGAAAAGACCCCATCTTTTTTTGTGAACCCGGAACGGCAGATTTATCATTGTTTCGGTTGTGGCGAAGGTGGTGATATTTTTGAGTTTGTTCAAAAAATGGAGGGGCTGGAATTTTTTGATGCGTTACGTTTGCTGGCGAACAAAGCCGGCGTCAAATTGGAGTCGCGAGCCGGAGATGATCAGCGCTCAGAGAAAAAACGTCTTTGGGAAGCAAATTTGTTAGCGGCCAAGCTGTATCATCATTTGCTGTTAAAGGATGAGCGGGCGGCCACTGCCCGGGAGTATGTTCAACGACGAGCACTCAAGCCAGAGACAGTTGAGAATTTTTTACTCGGCTATGCACCGGATTCCTGGGAAGCAACATCTAAATTTTTATCGGCCAGGGGTTTTACGCCGGAAGAGATTTTTAAAGCCGGGTTGTCCATTAAGAGCGAGCGCGGCAGTGGCTATTACGACCGTTTTCGTGGCCGGCTCATGTTTCCGATTTGCGATGTGCATGGGCAGATAGTTGGTTTTACTGCGCGATTGTTGCCCGGAGCTGACGGTCATGATCCAGATGGACCAAAATATGTAAACACGCCACAAACTTTGATTTACGATAAGAGTCGGGCACTATACGGTATCAATTTGGCCAAGCAAGATATTCGACGATCCCGGGTCGCAGTTGTGGTGGAAGGTAACATGGACGTAATTGCTTCGCATCAAGCCGGGGTGAAGAATGTAGTGGCCAGTTCTGGCACGGCACTAACCACCGAACAGTGTGACATTTTGAAACGTTTTACTGATCGCTTGGTGTTATCGTTTGATAATGATGAGGCAGGGGAGAGCGCCGCTAAGCGCGGTATTGATACAGCTACCGCCGCGGGATTTTCTTTACGAATACTGCGTTTACCCGAAGGTGCGGGCAAAGATCCGGATGATTGTATTCGCCAAGATGTTAAGCTCTGGCAGAAAGCGATAGCTGACGCCGCTCCTTATATGACCTGGTTTATTGAACAGGTGACCAACCGGATGGACTTTAATGATGCTGAAGCCAAGCGTCGGGCGGCGGAGGAGTTGCTGGCCGAAATAGTAAAAATACCCAACGCTGTTGAACGGGCGCACTGGGTGAGTGAGCTGGCGCGATTATTTGGTACAGCCGAATCTTTATTGTTGGAGCGGGTAAAAGAGCTTCTGAAGCAGAAATCAAAAATCACTGGCGGTCAATCAGCGAAAGCGGCTGGCGATCAGGCGGATAAGTTGAAACCAACCCAGCCAATAAAGAAGGATCGGCACGTGATATTGTCAGAATTTGTGCTGGGCTTGGCGTTTTATTGGCCGGAATTAGCGCCACTAGTCGTTTCCGCGCTGGAATCTGGTGAATTGGCCGGCGATAGCTGTCTTTACAGTTTATATCTAGAATATTATAATTCGAGGCGAGAAGGCGACGATTCATCGTCTAATTTCCGCGCCTGGCTCGAAGTGCGCAAAAGTAATGAAAATGCGCGCCTGGTCGCTATCCTTGAACTCCAAGCTGAAAAGGAGTTTGGTGAGCTGACCTTGGAAGGCCGCAAAGCGGAAGTGGACATATTAATTGGAGAACTCAAATCACTCCACATAAGTCGCCAAAAACTAGAGCTTACCCGGGACATGGCCGCTGCCGAAAAGAGCGGAGACATGAAAAAAATCCGGGAAATTCAGGAAAAACTGAATGAGGTAATTGGCTAGTCAGTTCGGCCAGTCAACTTATGATGTGATGGCCTTTAAAGGTCATCGTTCTAGCATTTGATTTTTTATGGTGAAGAAAGCGAGCAAGAAAACTAGTGTAAAGAAGCCGGTCGTGAAGAAGAAAGCTGTTGCTAAGAAGAAGCCGGCGATTAAGAAAAAGGCTGTTGCTAAGAAGAAGCCGGCGATTAAGAAAAAGGCTGTTGTCAAAAAGCCGGTTGTGAAGAAGAAGGTTGTTGCTAAGAAGAAGTCGGCGGCGAAGAAATCCACGTCCAAGGCGAAAGAGAAGCGGCCAAAGATCAAATACGAAAAGGCTGAAGCACCGACAGCGGAAGCGGTTGAAAATTTGATCAACAAGGGTCGAACCAGGGGTTTTATAACCGAGAATGAAGTACTGCATGTTTTTGTCAATCTGGAAGAATACGTTCCGCTTTACAGTGATTTTTTGGATCAATTGGATGGTATTGGCATCGGTGTCATCGAGATGAAAGAAGGCATCATCGGTCGTCATATGGATCGCGAGAAAGTGCTCGACAAGATTCGTTTGAGCAAAGAGAAGAAACGGTTTGATTTAACCGATATTTCTGCTGATTCCATCCAGATGTATCTGCGCGAAATAGGTAAAATCCCTCTGTTGAATGCGGAAGAGGAAGTGGCTCTGGCCAAACGTAAAGAGCGTAATGATCGAGAAGCGGAGAAACGACTCATCGAAGCTAATCTACGTTTAGTTGTTTCTATTGCCAAAAAATTTGTTGGTAAATCGTTATCGCTTTTGGATTTGATTCAGGAAGGTAATATCGGTTTGTTTCGAGCAGTCAAAAAATTTGAATATCGCAAGGGCTATAAATTTTCAACTTATGCGACCTGGTGGATCAGGCAGGCGATCACTCGCGCGCTGGCTGATCAGTCACGTACTATTCGTATTCCAGTGCATATGGTTGAAACCATCAATCGGTTTCAACAGATTGAACGTCAGTTGATTCAGGATCTGGGTCGCGAGCCGTTACCAGAAGAGATCGCCGCGGAAATGAACGAAGACGTGAACAAGGTTCGGCACATCATTCAGATTTCACAGGATACGGTTTCACTGGAAACTTCAGTTGGTGAAGATGATGAGGATTCAACACTGGTGGATTTTGTTGAAGATGTAAAAAATGTTGCACCAAATCGTGCCGCTGGTTTGCAACTCCTTAAGGATTATGTTCAAGAGATAATTTCCGATCTATCTCCACGCGAACAGAAGATTTTAGAGATGCGCTTTGGGTTGGTGGATGGCGTTAGTCATACTTTGGAAGAAGTCGGTCAGGAATTTGATGTAACTCGTGAGCGTATCAGGCAGATCGAGGCCAAGGCGTTAGATAAGATAAAAGAACATCCGGAAATCGTTAAGTTGCGGGATTACTAATTATCAGCTGATTTTTGGAAAAGACCGTTATTGATAACGGTCTTTTTGGTCGGATTATACTCTTGCAGGATCTTAATTATATGTTATAGTGTGTCCGCAAAGAGAAGAAAGTCGCTCTTTTTAGAATAATCATTCCGAGGTAGCTCAGTGGTAGAGCAGTTGGCTGTTAACCAATTGGTCGTGGGTTCGAATCCCACCCTCGGAGCCATTGTGCACGAACAGAGGTTAAAGCCTCTGTTTTTGCTTTATTCATGCGGTTTTTCGTCGGTTCTAACCTTTGATATTCTTTCTCCAGTTTCGGATAGTCTTTTGCGATCTGTGCAAACCAGTCATTCGGCTCGATGTATAAAGTTTTGTCCTTTATTATGGGAGTTTTACCAATGGCGAGCAAAATTTCCTTTTTCAGTTCTAACCCTTGTTTTCCCATTTGATCGGCTTTCAAAAAAGCGGTTCTGGCATAAGTGGCAAAGTTAAAAGTTTTTTCCGTCAGTTCCAGCCACTTCTCGGCTCTGCTTTCGGTTTGCCTTAAACTCTCTTTGCATTGGTTGATTCTCTTTTTCAGATCATTTTTTTCTTTGATAAAAGTGTCATCGTCAATCAGTTGTCGGTATCGCATTTTGGTCAGCTCATCCAGCTCTTTTTGGGTTTTGGTCAGATTCTTGTGTTGCATTTCGTAAATCTTTGAACGGTCTTCTATTTCCGTGTCGTTCTTTTTGTTCAGTCCTTCCAAAGCCCACTCCAGAAACTCTGGCAGGATGGTGTATTTCTCGATTTCCTTTTCAATCATCAATTCCAGATCATCAACCGAGATATTTTTGCGTTGGTCGCATTTGATTTTTGTGGTTCGTCTGGTGCAGTGGTAATAGGTGTATTCCTTGGTTTCTCCCGTGGTTCTGAGGTGTTTCTTTTTGGTTTCGGCCGTA
>JAHJAU010000072.1 GCA_018813785.1 Patescibacteria group bacterium
AATCCCCTTTTGCCAACCAACACTAGACTCGCCTTCCCACCACCCAAAATATATTCATCAAAAGCAGTCAACAACAAACGTAAATTCTTTTTATTCTCCAATCGACCAACAAACAAAAAATATGGCTGATCGATGTTATATCGCTGAACCACTGCCTCTACCTCATCTGAAGAAAAATCAGCCCTGAACATCTGCCGGTCGCAAGCCAGTGGGGTCACTGCCAAACGCTCTTCGGCCACGCCCAACAATCGACTAAATTCCTGTCGAGAAAAATTTGAAACCGTCAGTATCTGACAGGCGCGCCGCGCGGCAAACCAGGCAGAAAAACGATGATACAATCTTTCTCCCCAGGTATATGCCTCTGGCACCGCAACGAAACCCAGATCATGCAGTGTAATGATTGACTTGCGCGGTGTCAGCAAAGGAAGAGTATGTGCCGGAACAAAAAGCACATCCGGTGGACGCACCAGCATCTCCCAAGATAATCGCATCTGTGTCCAAAACCGACCCGGCGGCCAACGTAAAACTCGACTCTCCCAGTTGGCTGGTAATTTTTCCAGGCCATCACGCAACGGCTCTTTGGAGTAGAGCACCACCTGTATATCTTCTGGCACTAGCTTCTTTAACCCCTGAATCACCTGATAGGCGTACCATTCTGTGCCGGTTCGAGTGCTTGAATTAGCCCGCGAGGCATCTATGCCCAACACTCGCTGACCAGCAATCTTATTTTTTCCCACCCAATCATTTAACGACATCATATTGACACAAGTACGCCTCCAGTGTAGCATGACTCGACTGTCTGGCTAGTGGTCAGACAGACAAAGGAGGAGGAATTGGATCAAAACAGAATTACTCGAGTTCGTGACCAGGTTCGAGGCTGTCTAATCGGTCTGGCGATCGGCGACTCGCTCGGCGCGCCATACGAGATTCTCTCGCCGAATGACATCGCCTACGGCGTAAACGATCCGGACGGTGTAACCGGCTTCATCAAAGATAGCCGTGGTTGCAGCGATGAGATCAAAAAGCGTCTCTCTGAACGTCCGCCTGGCATGGTAACCGATGACACCCAACTCTCGGACGTGGTGGCCAGTTCACTGATCCGATGCCGAGGATTCAATCGAGAGGATCAAGTGCGAGGCTTTATCGAAGCCTGGCGTCGCAACACGAATAACATGTATGGCTGGGGAGGAACCACACTCGCGGCCGCCCAAGCGTTGGCTGGTTTCCGACCAAACAATCAGCTGTTCAATGAACAGCACGGCTGTCGCCATCCACTGTCAAATGCTCTACCGCCAGCCAAATCTGGACAGGGCTGTGGCAACGGTGTGGCCATGAAAGTGGCACCACTGGCGCTGTTCCATGCGCTCACCTACCCGCAGACAGCCGACTTGTTCTTTGCCACGATTTGCTCGCTTGGCCTCATGACGCACGGTGATCCACGCGCTTGGATCGCGGCCATAGACGTGGCTCTCGTCATCGTCGAAGCGCTCGTACCGACAGAAGTTGACGAATGTGACTCTTGTGAAGTCGATCCGTCAACGAGCTTCAATCGACTGACTCACTGCCTGATTTGCAACACCGATTGTCTTGAACAGGAAAATGTTGCTCTTATACCGGATGATGATCGTTTGTCCGAGCGGCTCGAAACCGCCTTCAGGGTTCAGCCTGATGAAAAACAGCTGCGCGAAACCGCCGGGACGTCATGCTACTCACTGGAATCAGTGCCCTTCGCGATCGCCACCTATCTGCGTCACCCGACCGACTACCGAACCGCAGTACTCGAAGCGGTAAACGCCGGCGGTGACACTGACACCAACGCCGCCCTGGTCGGAGCGATGGTCGGCGCCAACGTTGGTGAAGCTGGTATCCCCCGCGCCTGGATCAACACGGTTTCAGCCTGCATCCGCATGCGACAACTGGCCGATGATCTAGTTCGTGTGTTCTATACTGACTAATCAAAATCACTCAAAATAATGCTCAAAAGACCGCCTTAAGCGGTCCTTTTTTATTCTCATCTAACACCTACTTAATTATCCCACATACCACTACTAAGTCGCATAGCATCGAGCCGAGCCACAATTAGTTGTTCGGCGTAACGATAATCTGGCGAATTAATATCATCAAAGGCTAAACCGCGACGAACTAAATCCAAATTTACATTTACATCATCCAGATGAACAAATCGCCATAATCGCTTATCAGCATCAACATTAGTTGAATCGCGCTCCAGCACCACGGCCTGTCCAACCAGCAACCCCTCAAGATGCGCCTTAGCGGCGGCCTGCAAATCTTCGTTGCTCGGCACCGAAACACTCAATAAACTCACCTCTCGACCATCTGTCAAACTGAGCGTAGTGCCATCAATCACCGCTGATACTTCAGCTCGAGTGAAACGCGGTAAATCTAAGCCTTCGATTGGGATACCAGCTAAATCCACACTGCTGACCGGCACACCATCCTGCATAATTCGCCAGGCATCATAGGCTGTTGCTAATCGTCGCCGCACCTGACGATCCGGATCGATATACCAAGCTGCACCCACCAAATCATTAGGTGTCATGATATTACCTGCTACTTGTGCCACATATTCAAGATCGCCATCCTCGGCCTGACCGTTCTCCGGAGCGATGCGGGCGATATTAAGATAGCTAAGATAAACCGTTCGAGCAGTGAGACGCTCTAACGCTTCCTCCGGGCGCCCGAGATAAACCCGCATGCGTGATTGTGGATTGATATACCAAGCCTCGCCGTTTGACGAGACATCGATGACCACGCGACCAAGCAGATGCTCGGGAAATTCGGCAGCCGTAAGAATTGTCGGCACGCCAGTCATGACTAATAACGAAATGATTGCGATTACTTTTTTCATGATAGTAAAAATTACGTTTGATTCAGTATAGCACGAAAAAAATAAAATCGTCAGATTTTTGCTGGGTCTGACGATAATAGCCAAAATTTGCCCGCCTCGATATAAAACAAAAGGCCTCCGAGGTGGAGTAAAGTTTGGACTGCTGGAGCCGCCGGCAACCGTGAGTCCTACTTGGGGTAGGACGGAACGGGGCCAGGCGGCGAAGCAGTCTCAAAATTTGCC
>JAHJAU010000073.1 GCA_018813785.1 Patescibacteria group bacterium
GACAGTACATTATCCACATTTGGTAACTGGAACGCTGCAACAGTACAAGAATTGACGTTGCGGCTTACAAGTGATAGGTTATTTCTCGAAAAGGAGCGATATAATGACAGACAAAAATGCACCTCAACCTTCACTGGAAGAGCTGAAAAAGCTACTCGCCGAAAAGAGAGGTGACTTGAGGGTTTTGCGCTTTTTCTCCCAACACTTCGACAGATGCGGAAGAATCCCCGGCGAGGAGCGGGTGATTCGACTCGTCGATGCCCTGGATCTTTCGGCAACAGACGAAGAGACACTTAAACTGTTCGGTGTTACTGCCGATGAAAAATGCATCTTGGCCGCGTGGGTTTCAGCCGCTGATGTCTTCGAACGTGGAGACGTGGTAAGGAAAGCCCTCACATGCACTATCTATGAAATGCATGTGGCGAGAACCGATCCGAGCCAGATCCCACCAGAAGCGGAACTTATCGACTTCCCCGCCGAATTCGAAGGGCTTCCGGTTAAATATGCTCAAGTCGAATATCCATATTTCGACATGGTGTTCCCAGAAGACGACGAAGACGAATAACCCAAGCCTTGCCTTACTGCCTCCCTGAATTACATAGTTCAGTTGAGGCCTTTTTCTTTTCTGTCAAAAAATTTGCATAATAACCCTTGCCAACCTAATGAACTCCTGCTAAATTAGCTTGAGCCTGTTGTCGAAAAAAATCATCGACGAGGCAATCAGGCAGCGCTTTTCCAAAAACCCAGACCGCGGAGGAAACCATTCACACTCAAGCTACGGCACAGCAAATAAAACCAGGGAAGAAAGCAGGCTTGCGCTCAAAAAAACAGTTTGACGAGATGTTGTTGTGTTTAGATTGTCGACAGCTGAATTTCGAGGAGGAGGACTATTCCTGCGCTTCGGAATGTGGCTGTCTGACCGTCTATAAAAACATGACCTTGTGCAGTCGACATGCTTTCTTCGAAAAACGCTGCAGATCCTGTGGTGTCAGTCTGGATGATACTGAAGATGCAATACGAAAAAGAGCCGATCGAATTCGTCGGCATCGAGAATTGAAAACAGCAGTCAAAGAACGCGAACCGTTCAAAGAAGAAGAGCGCGAGCGGCGCGAACGTGATCGCCGAAATGGCGGCAGTGCTAAAAAAGTGCGCCAGCGACACCGCACTCCAAGATAAAATAACTTATCGGGGCAATCGAGCCCCTTTTCTTTTTAGACAAGACGAGGCGCTGTGCTATACTCGGCTCGATAAGTCACCAGACATAATCTCAAGCTATGAAAACACAACACGAAGTAACCGCTGAATCCGCCGGCCAGCGTCTGGATGTTTTTGTAACTGAAGTTTTGTCGGGAATTTCTCGTTCGGCGGTACAAAAAGCCATTAAAAACGGTCTGGTAACAGTGAACGATCGGCCAGTCCGACCACATGCCGCCCTTAAGGAGGGTGACTTGGTCGCGATTGATCAAATTGAAGCCACCCCCACTCACGCCAAACGACCGGAACCACGACCGGATATCAAGCTGGACATAATCTACGAAGATGATGATCTGCTGGTTTTAAATAAACCTTCGGGATTACTCGTTCACCCCACAATTTTAAATGAACTCGAAACCCTAGCCGCAGCGCTGTTGGCTCACCTGCCAGAGATCGCCGAGGTCGGTGATGGACCGGAGCGACCAGGCATCATGCAACGTCTCGATAAAGAAGCCTCTGGATTAATGGTTATTGCTAAAACTAAAAAATCCTACACCAATCTAAAAAAACAATTTCAGAAGCATTCTGTAATTAAACGCTATCTGATTCTGGTGCATGGCCGACCACCACAAGATGAGGGCACGATAGATTTGGCAATCGGTCGCGCCACGAATGAACGACGAATGGCTGCACGTCATGAACCGTTAAGTGGTGACCGAGCGGCGATCACCCACTATCGAGTCCAGCAGTATTTACGCGATTCGACGCTGATCTCTGCTCAAACTGAAACCGGACGAACCCATCAAATCCGCGCCCATTTTCGCGCCCTGGGTTGCCCGGTGGCCGGAGACAAACTTTACGGACACAAACAAGATCGACTTAGTGTGGGGCGCTTATTTTTACATGCTGAAACTCTGGGTTTTAAACATCCGACTACCGGTAAAAACCTGGAATTTAATTTGCCCCTGCCGCCTGAACTGGAAAAAATTGTCCAAATATTAAGGTTGGATGAAAAATAAGCTTAAAAACTGCCTGGTAAATTTGATCGCAATCTAACACGAATAACCAGGGCGATCAGCTTGACTTGAAAGGAAAATAACTGTATGCTACCCTCGTTCTGACTTACAATCCCTTGAGGGTTTGTTATATATTAAGCTAAATATGGCTGACGAAGAGAAGAAAATCGCCGAGGATGGTCAAACTGAGGAAGCACCACAAGAAGAGGTTGCGGCCGAAGAGAGCCAACCATCGGCAGACAACAACAATGAGGGTTCTGTTGCTGAGGAGCCTGAAGAGGCTACGGCCGAAGAGGTCGTAATCGAAGAGGTGGAACCAGCCGAGGCGCCACAAAAAATCGAACCGGGCATGGTTATCCGGGTGCACGTCAAAATTAAAGACGTTACCCCACGCGGTGATGAACGCGAGCGTATTCAGGTATTTGAAGGAACAGTGATTGCCAAAAATGGTCAGGATCAACAAAGCACAACCATTACCGTACGAAAAATGTCCGGAGGTATTGGCGTGGAGCGCATCTTCCCCCTGAAGATGCCGGCCATCGAAAAAATTGAAATCGTCAAACAGTTCCGCACCCGACGATCCAAGCTATACTTCTTACGAGATCGAAAATTCAAGAAACGCTTGAAGGAAGTGACCGAAAAGAAGAAGTAAAAAATAATAATTTTAAAAACCACCCCGATCATGTCGAGGTGGTTTTGATTTTATTGATTTGTCTTTTTATCTAATCAGAGCAACGGAGTAGTAACCGGTTGAATCTGAGACGGCGCCGCCAAAACGATAGGCCGTAATAAATGATTCCGGTAGGTCATGAACTTGACGATTCCAATTTTGCCCATACAACGTGGTCAAAACCAAACCGTCGGTGACCCAATGCAGCTGTCCATCGGATCCGACCGTGTAAACCTTGGGCGAAGATGGGGTCTTCACCAAAGTTCGTACCGGATATAATACTGCACCTGTCAGCGGCATAGCGGCTAATTCATTAGCTGAAATAGTTTCCAGCGAATCAAAGCTGTCATACCAACTATAGAACTGGCCCTCGGCTGGAAATACATATCGATCACCGGCTGGTGTGGCCAGATAAACCGACTGGGAACCGTCAGCTTTAACCAAGTGACCAGTTACAAATTTCGCTCCAGCCGCATTGCCGACCAGGATGGCTGGAGTAGCCACTGACAATTTAAGCATGCCATTAACATTCTCGTAGGTCCAGGCAGTTGTTCCACCGCGAGTAACGATTGATTTAACATCACGTCCCCCGGTCAGAATCACTGTAACCTGACGATCTTTATAGAGTAATAGACCGCCATTCTCATTTTTGGCAGCAGCGATTACATCACCATCAGCCACAAATAAATTATGTCGAACGCGTTCCAGACTGATGAAATCCTGAAAACCGTCGTCGTAGCGAACGATCAGCGGACTAGAGGTATCTGGAGTTTGATGACGTACGATAGCATTAATCGTAGACTGGGCGCGAGATGCGACTGATTTGGTAACCACTGTAGCTTCCCAAGAACCACTGGTGTGAATCAATGATGTGTTATCCAAATTTTTGGTCTGCACATCGTGAGCATTAACCAGTAATGTACCATCTTCTCGATAGTCCGCTACCGTCAAATCATAGAACCATCGCTGACGCCGAAAAATTTCACGGGAAGAATAACCGTCTGTAGATGAATAAACCAACTGCATTCCGAAATTTCCCAAGTCTGACCGCAATACTTCCCAGGCCGCTCCGCCAACATCATTAACCAAAAAATAATTGTACTTCAGTGGTCGTACTTCGCCTTCACTTAAAATATTGGTTTGATTACCAGTACTGCAAAAAACTCGAAACTGATTAAATCTCCGATCGATGTTCAACCAGAAAAGATTATCACCAGAAAAAGCGTAGTTCATGACATGATATTCAGCGACTGAGCGCAAACCAAAGACATCACTAACCATAAGCTTGTAGACCTGATTCATTCGCGCGGTCCAGGCGATGCGTCCATTCGAGGTAATCGGATGTTCGTCATCGTAATCATTGTGAGTCAATTGTTCGATTAGATTATTTCGATAGACCAGAATATCAAGATCACGACCATCTCGCTGTGACCAAACAACAACGCCGTCTGAAACATCATACTGGCCGGTCACCGTATCATA
>JAHJAU010000074.1 GCA_018813785.1 Patescibacteria group bacterium
GGAGGCAACTAGATTAGTTTTCCAGCCTTTGAGTTCCGCATAGCGCTGATACATGCGATATAAATCAGCCGCGAACAAGCCCGCTTCGTCTCCACCGGTGCCGGCTCGGATTTCAACATAAACATTTTTACTGTCGAGTGGCTCAGGTGGAACCAACTCCGCCAGCAATTCAGTTTCGAGTTTGGACAGCTCTTCAGTCAGCCGTTCTTCTTCTTGTTCAGCCAGAGTTTTCATTTCTTCATCTGCCGATTCAGCGGCAGTTGATTGTGCTTCGTCGAGCGCGGTTTTGGTCTTTTCGTAGCGTCCGGCGATATCTAAACATTCTTTGATTGCGGCATATTCTCGATTCAACTCTTCAAGTTTTTTGGGCTTCGACAAAACTGCCGGGTCAGACAGTTGTGCTTCAAGCTCTGTTTGCCGGCTACGTTTCTTTAAAATTTCCTCATTGATGTTCATACGAAAACGCGGTTGACGCCACAGGCGACATTCCCGCCCAGTACGTCAAACCGCGCTCGGTTGATGCTGTTACTTACCCTTCTTTTCGTCTTTCTTAGAGGTGGTTGGCTTTTTGCGAGCCACCTTCTTGTCTCGCTTGGCTTTGACTTTGTCCTCAGACTTCAGAGCCTAACGTTCTTTGAATTTCTCGACGCGTCGCGCTGTGTCAACCAGCTTCTGTTTGCCGGTATAGAAGGGATGACAGTTTGAGCAGAGCTCAACATTGATTTCCTTAACCGTAGCGCCGACCGTGAAGGAATTGCCGCACGCACAGGTAACCTGAGCCTCGGGATAATAAGTAGGATGAATATCTTTCTTCATAAATTGAAATACATCTCTTTTGACGAGAGGAGATTAGCATTTGGCGCGGTATTATGCAAGTCTCGGTGTTCGAGATTGGTCAGTTATAACGGTCTGGTACCAGGTCCCAGAGGGACAGGTGAGTAATAACGGTCTCGTACCAGGTACCAGAGGGACAGGTGAGTAATATTAGATTTAGCCTCGCACATCTCGTGCGGGGTTTTTGTTGACGTGTCATCTCACCGCTCGGACATCAAGCGCCCTCTCTTGCCAAATTAGATAAAACCCGGTATTCTATTCGCGCATCTCAATAAAAGATGTGTTTATAAAACAATTTAAATCTCACATACGCTGACGGACGGTTAAGTCCCTGTTCGGTAGTTGATCTCCGAACCATCGAGCGTAGAGGCAAAAGGGCTAATTTATGTTACAAATTCCAACACTCCTGGAGATGCTCCAGGCGGGAGTGCATTTCGGCCACAAAACGGCTCGTCGGCACCCAAAAATGGAACCGTTCATCTTTGGTGAAAGAAGCGGTGTCCATATCATTGACCTGGATAAAACCATGTCCATGATTCGAAAGACAGTTGAAACTATTCAAGATATGGCCGCGCGCGGTGCGGTTATTTTATTTGTTGGCACCAAAAAACAGGCTCGCGAATTGATCAGTAAATATGCTGATGACTGCGGTATGCCATACGTTAACAATCGTTGGCTGGGTGGCACGTTCACTAATTTTAATGAAGTTGGCGGTTTAGTGCGTCGTTATCATGAATTGAAAGAAATGCAGACTAGTGGTGCTATGGCTCGTAAATATACAAAGAAGGAACAACTGAGATTCACGCGAGAAATTGATGAACTGGAAATTAAAGTTGGCGGCATTAAAAATATGAAACGCCTGCCAGATGCGGTTTTCATTTTAGATTGTCAAAAAGAAAAAACCGCTTTACGAGAAGCACAGGCTAAAGAGATTCCAGTCATTGCTTTATTAGATACTAATGTAAATCCGGAAGATATCACTCATGGCATTCCATCAAATGACGATGCTGTGAAGACCATCGAAATGATGATTGGTTTAGTAGCCGCGGCTATTAAAGAGGGTCAGGCTCATCCGGTGGCACTCAAGCCATTGGCGGTTGACGCTGATGCTGGTTCGGCTAAGGCCAAAGTGATCGAGGTAGCGAATTAGTTGGATCAATTTAAGATATATTCGTTTAATTTAGTACTTTGTTATGGCAGTAGACACAAAAACAGTGGTCGAGCTCCGAGCTCGAACTAACGCCGGCATGGTTGATTGCAAGAATGCTTTGGATGAAGCTGGCGGAGACATCGATCAAGCCGTAGAAATTCTTCGCAAGAAAGGCGTTGCTAAGGCGGATAAGAAAGCCGAGCGACAAGTGAAGGAAGGTTTGATTCACGCCTACATTCACGGAACGGGTAAGGTTGGGGCGTTGATTGAAGTGTTGTGCGAAACTGATTTTGTCGCTCGTAATGAACAATTTCAGGATTTCGTGCATGACGTCGCGATGCAAGTAGTAGCGACCAACCCACTTTATTTGTCGACTGATCAGATTCCCGCTGAAGTTCTTGAGAAAGAGCGTGAGTTGGCCACTGAAGAATTTGCTGGTTCTGGTAAACCACAGGAGGTGATTGCTAAAATTGTTGAGGGGAAACTCAGCAAATATTTCGAGGAAGTTTGCCTCATGAACCAGCGGTTTATTAAAGATGAGGATGTGACCATCGAGGAATTGTTAAAGAACACCATTGCCAAAATCGGGGAGAACATTCAGATTAGGCGGTTTGCACGATTCGCTTTATCAGCTGGTGGTGAGTAATCAAAGCAAGTCAACGGCAAAAAAGAAGATAAAAATCCGACCAATGGGTCGGATTTTTGTCTTATATAGACAGGGTTGTTGTTTATTGATGGCGGCTAAAAAGGAAATCACGGTACGCTCTACTCGATCAAAAGAATGTTATCCTAGATTTTTTTGGTTTAGGGTTGCTGGGATGATCAATGGGACAGAGCCCATCTCTTCATTTCCGCTGACCAATCGATTATACTTTACAACGTAAATTAGCTATTCACTCTGATTATAATATGCCTATTCGAGTTGCCATAAACGGCTTCGGCCGCATTGGTCGCAGCACATTCAAAGCGGCCTTTGGTCGTCTTAAAAATCTGCAATTCGTTGCCATCAACGACTTAACGGATACGAGCACTCTGGCACATCTGTTGAGATATGACACAGCGTACGGTAAGTACGATCATGAAGTTGATTGTGATCCAACACATTTAATTGTTGACGGTAAAAAAATTCGTGTTTACCAAGAGCGTGACCCAGCCAAACTTCCCTGGAAGGATGAGGAGATTGATGTCGTTCTGGAATGCACTGGAGTTTTTCGTACGGAAGAACTGGCGGGGTTGCATATTACTGCCGGAGCCAAACATGTGATTATTTCCGCGCCAGCTAAGGGTGGCGATGTGCCTACCCATGTTATGGGTGTCAATGATGGCGACGAGCTTCGGACGAAAATTACCAACAACGCTTCTTGCACAACGAATTGTATTGCTCCCGTGGCTCAGATCATAAGTGATTCATTTGGTGTGGAGCGAGCCATTATGACCACGATCCACGGTTACACGGCTGAGCAAAATTTACAGGATGGTCCACATAAAGATTTACGACGGGCTCGGGCAGCGGCGGCAAACATTATACCGACGACCACTGGAGCAGCTAAGGCTACAGCCGAAGTGATTCCGGGGTTTAAAGGAATTTTTGATGGTCTGGCTATTCGTGTGCCGGTGCCGGTGGTCTCTCTGGCTGACCTCACTTTTCTTCTCAAGAAAAAAGTGACAGTCGAGGAAGTGAACGAGGTATTCCGGCAAGCAGCTGAAAGTGTGCGTTACAAAGATATTTTAGCCGTAACTGACGAGCCTTTAGTTTCATCCGATTTTATCGGCAGTGAATTTTCTTCGATTGTTGATTTGGGATTAACCAGAGTTATCGAAGGAGATTTTTTGAAAGTTGTAGCCTGGTACGATAACGAATGGGGTTATTCTATGCGACTAGCCGAAATGGCTGAACGTATTGGCCGAACAATAGCAAAGTAGTAACGGAGATTTTGTTTGTTAATAAGTTGTTGAGTTCAGAAACGTTGAATGTGCTATTAGTGTTAAGTACACTTTGGCAATTTAACGATTTTCGGTTCAGCAACTTTTAAATTTTGGAGGCATGGACGTGTATATCATTTTCGACATCGTCATCGCGCTAATCGTGGTTGTCGTGCCATTATATCTAGCGCAATTATGGTACCGGTGGTCGATGCTGGCTGCCCGAGGTTCTCGAGTTTTTTTGGCGGCGATAATGACGGTCGTTTGGCTGGTGGTCGTTTATGGTAGTTTCATTGAGCCCCGTTTTTTGGTGATACGCGAACAGACCGTGGTGATGGACTCAGGGACACAATCATTTAAATTGGTTGCGGTGTCAGATTTGCATCTTGGTCGTTATCGTTTTGCTAATTGGACAAGTCAGATAGTGGCTCGCATCAATTCTCTTGAACCCGATGCCGTGGTTCTATTGGGTGACATAGTAGACGGTCGTCGAGGCATGGCTGCCTTAGCACCACTCGCCGAACTCGAGACTAACTATGGTACATTTGCTGTACTCGGCAACACTGACTATGCGATCGGTGCAGTCGAAGTTCGTCATGCGATTGAACGCTATAATGTCGAAGTGTTGACTAACGAGTGGGTTAGATTGGGCGTGAATGGTCCAGTACTCGCTGGCTTGGATGACATTTGGTACGGACAGCCGAATTGGAATCAGACTTTTGCTGATATTCCAGCTGATGCATCGATTATTCTGGCCGTGCACAATCCGGACGAGGCCAATCGAGCAGAGTATCAGGGTGTTGATTTGATGATTTCTGGTCATACTCACGGTGGACAGATTCGACTGCCACTTATTGGTTCACTATCTAAATTGCCAACCACACTTGGCCAGCACTACGATCAGGGTTTATTCTCACATGGCTCGATGGATATGTTTATTACCTCTGGTGCTGGTGAATCTGGTACGCGCGCTAGACTGCTCGATCCACCTGAGGTGATACGTCTGAATTTGCGCTATTAAACTGATTGGGTAGGTCGCACTTTAAGAGCATCATAATTGATGCTTTTTTGTTTTAATTTAGCCATTTTTCATTATTGTTGACTTTTGACTCCATAAGATTTAAATCTGAGTCGGGAAAATTTGAAATGATTTGATTATTAACCTAAACTAAAAAACATATGAATGACGAAATAGTGACAACCGGGGAAATCATGGACTTTCTGCAGGAGAATATGGTGACTAAGGAGGACGCCAGATTTTTTGCTACTAAAAAAGATTTAGAAACGTTATCTATTGAGACCGATTTAAAGTTTTCTGCCATCAGAGATGATCTGCAAAACTTCGCGACCAAAGATGATCTAAAAAGTTTCGCAACGAAAGATGATCTAAAAAGCTTTGCGACGAAAGATGATTTTTTTCAAATCAAGATAGACTTAGAAGATGTAAAGGAACGGATGGCGACTAAAGATGATCTACATGAACTGCGCAGCGAGGTGGTGGGGCACATCGACGGAATAGTGAAAAATTATGGCGACTATCAGCACGAGGTGGTGGCTCTGCATAGTCGTTGTGATCGCGTTGAAACTAGACTCCAGACCGTTGAGAGAAAAATTGGATTGCCTAGATAGAAGGATAGGTGAACACTAAAAATGTGTCAGACGGTTTTAAATCAAAACTATCTGACACATTTTTAATATCACAGTGCAGCAACAACATTTTGATCATAAGTTCAAGGAGATTCATTTAGAAAATTTATGCCTGATGGGTCAAATACAATTTCAATGCTATAATAACCGCAGATGAATTCATTTTTTTATATGAAACTACGTACTCTGGACGACCTAACCAATGTTGCTGAAAAGCGCGTATTAGTGCGCGTAGATTACAACGTGCCGGTCGTTAAAAATAAAGTTAGGTCAACGGACGATGCCAGGTTGCGCGCGTCATTACCCACACTGAAATACTTGATCGAGCATAAGGCACAGGTGATTTTGGTGTCGCATCTTGGGCGTCCGACTGGTTCGGATAGGAAAAATTCACTCAAGCCAGTCGCTGACCGACTAAGCAAGCTGTTGCGTCGTCAGGTTGTTTTTGTTCGAGCAGCGCTCGATGATGGGAAAAAAGTAGAGCACGCCCTAGATAAATTACAAGTTGGTCAGGTAGCTCTATTAGAAAACATTCGTTTTCATTCAGGTGAGGAAAAGAATGATAAATTTTTAGCCAGGCGTTTGTCTGGTTTGGCGGACGTTTTTGTTAATGATGCTTTCGCCACAGCTCATCGTCGACATGCATCTAATGTTGGTGTGGCCAGTCTATTGCCGAGTTATGCTGGTCGGTTAATGGAGAGCGAAATTCATAATCTAGATCGATTATTACGGAAACCAATTAAACCATTTATAGTATTGATGGGTGGAGCAAAGATTTCTGGTAAATTGCCCACCTTGCAGAGCTTGCTTAAAGTGGCTGATGAGATTTGTGTAGGCGGTGGCCTGGCCAACAGTTTTTTTCGAGCTCACGGTTTTAATACCGGCAAATCAGTAGTGTCTCGTGATGATGTGATTAAAGCCAGAAAATTAATGCGTCATAAAAAAATTATTCTACCTCAAGATGTGGTGGCAGCTACATCGATGACCGCTAAAGCCGGTGCGCGAATTTGTCAGCCGACCGAAGTTTCAGACAACGAATACATTTTAGATATTGGACCGCGGACTATTTTAGATTACGCTACTCGTATTAAGCGTGCTCAGACTATTGCCTGGAACGGACCCATGGGGCTTTTTGAGATAAAGAAATTTAGTCATGGTACTATAGCGCTTGGGCGTATCATTGCCGCTCGTTCTTCTGGTCGGGCGTTTGGCTTGGTGGGAGGAGGAGAGACAATTCTCGCTTTGGAGCAGACTAAGATGGCTGGGTGTGTCGATCATGTCTCAACTGGCGGCGGAGCAATGTTGGAATATTTGACCGGAAAAACATTGCCGGGAATTAAGCCGCTACTGAAATAGCTCATCAGGGCAGTTTTTCAAGCCTGTCGATAATTGGAATATTATGAATCACAAGATTAGTAAAATTATTTCTCAGGAAATTCTTGATTCACGCGGGAATCCTACTGTGGCGGTTAGAGTTGAAACGACCAGCGGTGTTGTTGGTCGTGCCGCGGTGCCTTCCGGAGCTTCTACCGGCAAGCATGAGGCACTTGAATTGCGCGATAATAACCCCCGGCGTTATCACGGTCGAGGGGTGTTGAAGGCTTGTCGAAATGTAGCGTTAAAACTCGCCCCGCAACTGAAGGGATTGGAGGTCACTCGTCAGCGAACGATTGATCAAATTATGATCGCATTGGATGGTACTAATAATAAATCTAAACTCGGTGCCAACGCTATACTAGGTGTGTCTTTAGCCGCAGCCAGAGCTGGTTCGATAGCTCGTCGTCAACCACTTTATAAGTACATTCGCCAAACCTATCGATTAAAGCGTCAGGGTTATAAATTGCCATTGCCAATGATGAACGTCCTAAATGGGGGACAACACGCTGATTGGGCAATCGATTTTCAAGAATGCATCATCATTCCGCGAATGAAGAAATTTTGTGAGCGTGTTCGAGCCGGCTCTGAGATATTTCATGAATTAAAAAAAATATTGAAAAGCCAAGGACTGGTTACTTCAGTTGGAGATGAGGGTGGTTACGCCCCGCACTTAAAAAATAACGAACAGGCGTTTCAGTTGATTTTGACCGCTATCCGCGCGGCCGGTTATAAGCCCGGTGCAGACATTGCGCTTGGTTCGGATATTGCCGCTTCGGAATTTTATGATGAATCACGGCAATGTTACGTTTTACAGAAAGATAATAAGTCGTATCGAGCCAATGAACTGATTGCGCTCTATCAGAGTTGGCTCAAGAAATATTCATTTTTGACCTTGGAGGACGGTTTAGCTCAAGATGATTGGGCTGGCTGGACAGAACTCACTAAGAAGCTTGGGAAAAAATTGGTTTTAGTTGGCGATGATTTATTCGTGACAGATGTTAAACGATTGCAGCGAGGAATTAAAAGCGCGGCAGCGAATGCCATTTTAATTAAACCAAATCAAATTGGTACTCTGTCTGAGACGATCGATGCGATTGAATTGGCTCACCGTAATGGTTATCAGACTGCCATCTCGCATCGTTCTGGTGAAACTTCAGATACATTTATTGCGGATTTATCAGTGGCGGTTAATTCGGAGTTCATTAAGACTGGCTCATTATCGCGAAGTGAGCGATTAAGTAAATATAATCGATTGATGGAAATTGAGTTGGAGTTAGCAAAAAAATAGATATTAACCAACTCGTCAATTTGAGTAAAAAATGGGAGCAGTTTGATCCTGGTCAGACTGCTTTATTTTTATGCCCGCAAATCCCCGGGTGTAAGCCTGGGTAAATTTATATCTCAGACGCAAAACCCTGGGCTTGAGCCCAGGGATGAAGTCCACCCGCTCTCAAGAGCGGACAAGCCCGGGGCTTGGATCGTGGGAAACCACGGGCTTTAGCCCGTGGTAGTTCATTTTGGCTCAATCAAAATTGATCGCTGTTTAACTATAAAGTTTGGTCGGCTATAATTATTTTTATGCCGAAAGGTACAAAACAAATCGATCAGAAGATCAGAACAACGACCGTTAGCGTAGCCAGAACCACTATTCAGGTTCATGGAACGCCGGTCGTTCTTGCGGTACTCGATGGTTGGGGTCTGGCCCCATCCGGATCCAGTAATGCTATCCGACAAGCTAACACCCCCAATTTAGAAAATTTACAGCGTCGTTTTCCCCACACCAAATTATTGGCTCACGGAAGATATGTTGGCTTATTGCCAGATCAAGAAGGTAATTCTGAAGCCGGTCATTCTAATATTGGCGCTGGTCGAGTTGTTCGTCAGGATATTTTGTATGTTACCGAAGCGATTAAAGATCATACTTTCTTTAAAAATTTAGCGTTTCAGCAAGCTATCGACCATACCAGAAAAAGAAAAAATTCGACCATCCATATCATTGGTCTGCTTTCGAATGGTAACAGCGCTCATGCCTCACCGGATCATCTTTATGCCCTGCTCAAGCTCATGCATGACCAGGGGTTAGAGAAGGTTCGGTTACATCTTTTTACCGACGGTCGAGACTCGACACCGCATAGTGCGCCACGCCTATTGCATCGTTTAGAGGAGAACTTATTTGACGGTCAGATTATCGCTACGATCATGGGGCGATTTTATGGCATGGATCGCAACAAATGGTGGAGCAGGACCAAACATGCTTATGATGCCGTTGTGTTGGGTGAGGGTTTGATTGCTCAAGATGCTAATTCAGCAATTTTAAGTGGTTATAATCGGGGAGAGACGGACGAGTTTCTTTTGCCAACCGTGATTGTTGATGCTCAAAATAAACCAACCGGATTAGTTCAGGATGGTGATTCAGTTATTTTTTTCAATCTGCGCTCAGACCGAGCTCGTCAATTGGCCAAAACTTTTGTTCAGCCGGATTTTTCAAAAAAGAATGATGGTGCATTTAAGCGCCGACGCGTACCACATGATTTAGTTTTTGTTGCTATGACTGATTTCGGTCCAGATCTGGATAGTATTCTTACTGCTTTTCCGAGTCGCGATGTCACCCAGGGATTAACCGAGGTGCTGGGTCGGCATAGATTGCGGCAGTTCTATATTGCCGAAAGTGAAAAGTATGCCCATGTTACGTATTTTTTTAATGGCGGATATGCTGATGTCCGTTTTGATGAAGAACGAATGCGTGTACCATCACTGTTTCTGCCACATCATTATTTACAACCCAAAATGCGTGCCAGCGTTATAGTCAATGAGGTTATTAAGCGACTTAAGAATCATCAACATGATTTTATTGCGTTAAATTTAGCCAATGTTGACATGGTCGCTCATTCTGGAAATATGCCAGCTACGATTCAGGCAGTTGAAGAAGTGGATAAATGTATTGGTAAACTGGCCAAGGCCGTGTTGGCACTTAATGGAACTTTAGCTATAGTAGGTGACCATGGTAATGCTGAAAACATGTTGAACAAAAAGACTGGTGAAATGATCACCGAGC
The DNA here is from genome assembly GCA_018813785.1 of Patescibacteria group bacterium. Taxonomy (GTDB): domain Bacteria; phylum Patescibacteriota; class Patescibacteriia; order SG8-24; family SG8-24; genus JAHJAU01. The sequence goes on from JAHJAU010000074.1 coordinate 9,987, forward strand.
ATTCAATTAATCCTGTGCCTTTTATTCTGGTAAACGAAACATTTAAACAGACTAAGCTGGGCGGAGGAATGTTGGCTGACGTAGCTCCAACTATTTTGGATATTATGAATATTCTTAAGCCCACAGAAATGACCGGTTTTTCTCTTATCCGACAGCATTAATATGAAATCTAAGATCCCAAAACCCGTAATTTTGCTTATCTTGGATGGTTGGGGAGTAGCTCCACCTGGCCCCGGCAATCCGATCGAGGCGGCTAACACACCCTACTTAAAGGAAATAATGAGCACTTTTCCGACGATTACCGTTTCAGCTTCTGGTGAGGCAGTTGGTTTATCGTGGGGAGAGATGGGAAATTCGGAGGTGGGTCATTTAACAATTGGTGCCGGTAAGATTTTTTATCAATCACTTCCTCGTATTAACTTAGCTATTCAAACTGGAGAGTTTTTTAAGAACGAAGCTTTTTTGGCTGCAGCTGAACAGGTCAAAAAGAATGGATCAACTTTTCATATCATGGGGTTGTTAAGTCCGGGTCATGTACATGCCTCAGACCAGCATATTTATGCTCTGCTTGAATTTGCTAAACGACAAGGATTGTCAGATGTTGTAGTGCATGGTTTTACTGACGGCCGTGACACTAAATTTAATGCCGGGGTTGATTTTGTTCGTGAATGTCAGAAGCAGATGGGCACTATTGGTGTCGGACGATTTGGTTCGCTGATCGGTCGTTATTACGCCATGGATCGTGATAATCGCTGGGATCGTGTTGAATTGGCTTACAATGCACTGATTGGGAAATCAGCGGAGAGGCAATATGAAGATCCTGTTCAGGCCATGGAAGAATCATACGCAGCTGAAGTTTATGATGAGGAATTGTTGCCAACTATAATTACTAAAAGAGGCCAGCCAGCCGGATCAGTTAAAGATGGCGACGCATTAATTTTTGCTAATTTTAGACCGGATCGAGCACGGCAATTGACGACGGCTTTTGCTTTACCGACTTTTTCTAAATTCGCGCGGGAGTTTATGCCGAATTTATATTTCGGCACGATGGTTGAATACGAAAAAGGGCTACCCGTTAAAGTGGTTTTTCCACCAGAGACAGTGAGTGTTTGTTTAGCCAAGGTTTTGTCTGATGCCGGATTAAAGCAATTACATATTTCCGAAACCGAAAAATACGCTCATGTAACTTTTTTCTTGAATGGCATGCGCGAAGAAGAATTTCCGGGTGAGGATCGAGTTATTATTCCTTCACCGCGCGTTGCTTCTTACGACAAAGCACCAGAGATGTCCACGCCAAAAATTACCGAGCGGATTTTACGAGAGGTGGAAAAAGGGGAGTACGATGTGATTATTGCTAATTTTGCCAACGCAGACATGGTCGGACACACTGGGGATTTTGAAACAACAAAGTTGGGTTGTGAAATAATTGATCGTTGTGTTGGTCAGATCGTTAATGCTGTGCTACCGCGCGGTGGAGCAGTTATTATTACAGCCGATCATGGTAATGGTGAGGAAGTTATTAATCTTCAAACCGGAGAGCGAGACAAGGAGCATAGTACCAACCCAGTTCCATTTGTTGTGGCAGGTGAACAGTGGCGGGGGCAATCATCGCCATCTGGGATCGAGATTGTTGGTGATGATTTGTCATTGATGCCGCCGGTTGGCATGCTGGCCGATGTTGCTCCAACTGTATTGAAGATTTTAGGAACAGAACAACCACCAGAGATGACCGGCTCATCGCTCATCTAATCAAATGATTCAATATTACAATTTTCATGCCTGAACTTCCTGAAGTTGAGACAATTAGACGACAGCTCGAAAAACAGATTGTTGGCCAGCGCATCAATTCAGTGGATGTGTTTTTTTCTGGTCGGATTAATTTTTCTGCTAAAAAATTTCGTGAACATCTTCGTGATAAAAAGATTATCTCGGTCAGCCGACGGGCAAAATTATTGTTAATTAATTTATCTGATGGTTTCACGCTGGTCATACACTTGAAGATGAGTGGTCAATTACTGTTGGTTGGATCAGATCGTTTGCCAGACAAACACACACACTTAGTGTTTAATTTATCTGGTGATTATAGATTGTTTTTTACGGATGTGCGCAAGTTTGGTTTTGTTCGAATTTTTAAGACTTCAGAATTGGAACAAAAAGTATTTCATCCGGCGCAATTTGGTGTCGAGCCGCAAAGTGCTGATTTTACGCTGAACCACCTGACTGATTGTTTGCTTCGGCATAGTCGTTCGGCCATCAAGCCATTATTACTGTCGCAGAAATGTGTGGTTGGTGTCGGTAATATTTATTCGGATGAAACTTTGTGGCGAGCTCGGATTCGTCCGAGTCGTTTAGCTGGTCAATTAAAACCAGATGAAATCAAGCGACTTTATTCGGCCATCAAACAAATTTTGACCAAATCCATTGAATTGGGCGGAACTTCGGTTGATCAATATCGGGATACTACCGGCGCTCGTGGCGGTTATGCAAGGTTACTTAAGGTTTATGGTCGGACCGGTTTATCCTGTCGACGTTGCCAACATCCCATCAAAAAAATTCGTCTTGGTGGACGGGGGACACATTGGTGTCCGGGATGTCAGCGCTAATTCATTGATCTGACAAAGTTCCGAGCTAGGTCCAGCGGTGGTCACCTGAGCCTTAAATTGTTGAGTATCAGACAAGTCGAACCAACAGTTTTTTGTCTCAGTAGCTCATTGCAAGGTAATATAAAAGTATATGAAACGCATCGAATCAATTTATCGGCGCGGCTTTACTCTCATTGAGATGTTGACCGTTCTCACGATTATTGGTTTTTTGTCGAGCGTTGGTTATGTTTCTTACGAATCGGCTAAAGTCAGTGCCCGCGACACCAAACGGGTTTCTGACATGAAGCAAATACAGACCGCACTGGAATTGTATTTTGAAACCCATTCAAGTTATCCGAGTGATGGTACGCCTGGCGATGATGGTCAATTGATCGGGTTTGTCGAGACTAAAATTTTATCCGATGTCGGTTTTTCAGCTGAGCAACATGGAGTTATTTACATGCAGGGTGTTCCGAAGAATCCTCAACCCGGAGGTACGGAATATGTTTATCGTTCGCTTTACAACCATGGAGCGAATTGTCATATCGCCGCGGCCTGTGAGACCTATGCCATCTTGTTTACTTTGGAAGGTAACTCCGGTTCTCTGGGGCCAGGTCCGCACGCGCTTACACCGTCAGGTATCACTGGTGAAGGTGGAGCCGAAGCAGGTCGAGGTGTTTTAGGGGCTGGCGGTTTCGTTATTGGGCTTCGTTCTTCACAAGAATTGGTTTCACGTTATGCGCTCGATGCGGCGCAATTGGTTGTGGAAGTCGCCGATAATAAACAGTTAGAACAAATAGCTGATTTTGCTGCACCAACTGCTACTCTTTTTGTTTTAACTAACACCGTCTTAACTGCACAAGCTACCACCAGCGCAACGGCGCTGTTATTTTATTTATTCGCTCAGCCCTTATTGATTTTTAGTCGTCGTAAGCGGCGAGCCTGGGGTGTGATTTACAATTCGTTCACCAAGTTGCCGGTTGATTTGGCTATCGTTCGACTTATAGATACTCAAATTAGTCAGCGGGTTAAATCAACCGTTACTGATCGAGGTGGGCGTTTTTCTTTTTTGGTGACCGAGGGGAGTTATCTGATTGAAGTAGCTAAGGCTGGTTTCATTTATCCAAGCCAGTATGTAGTTGGTGTGAGTGAAGATGGTCAATACACCAACGTTTACACCGGTGGCGAAATTAAGACACCACAAGGTGGTGGATTGTTGATTCCCAACATCCCAATCGATCCGGTGATTGAAGAGGAAACTGATCGAATTATCATTCGGCGTAATTATCGGAAGTATCTTCAGCGAGGAGTGGCAGTGCTGGGTCCGACGATCGGTCTGGTTTGTTTTGTTATATCACCAAATATTTTGACCGGTATTTTATTGATCGCTCAATTAGGCGCTTATTGGTTATTCAAACGATTGGCAATAACCAAGGAACCGAAGCAGTGGGGTTATGTTTATGAGCAAGGTGTTGGTCGAGCTGTGGCTAATGCGGTTTTACGCATTTTCGCCTTGCCCTATCATAAACTGGCTGAGACACAGGTTTCTGATCGACGGGGTCGCTATCATTTTCGTGTTGGCAGTGGATTATTCTATTTGACCGCAACCCGAACTGGTTATGAAAAAACCGAATCCGAGCCATTGGATCTCAAGGATCATCAGGAACCAACGGTTATTGCTTCTAATATTCCGTTAGCAAAATCTGAAGGATCTTTGCCAGAAGATTCACGATCGGTGACTCAGAGGCAGCGTTCCACCTTAATTAACAGCCAGCCGACTGTTGCACAGATAGGGGAAAAACCAGTTCAGTCACCCACAAAAGAAAGCAATTCATTGGATGATTTATTGCCCCTAGACGAAGGAGCTGGCCATAAGTGAGCTTATAGTGCGATTCGGGTTGAAATTTCATATTTCTTGAGTTGACTTTTTGGGCTGCTTCCTGTACACAGGATAGAGTTCTTTTTTATTGGCGCGTAACCTTAGACCAAAAACCGGGGTTACGCAGAGAGACAGGAGAATGCCGTGAGTTCAGATTACATGAGACACCATGACTCGGCTCCGGCGGCCAGGGCGAAAGTTGTCGTGAGTGTTGATCATGACAATTTTTTTACTAACTGTGCCGGGCGAGGCATGGATTTACGCGCTGAAGCACTGAAAGAGTTGTGCCGCGAACAGGGTCGACCGATTGTGTCAGCAGTGTTTGCTGACACCAAAAACTTGTCAGACGCTGAACGCGCTGATTTTTTCCAGCACGGGTTCGATATCATTGATTGTCCGAGACTTGGAGCTAGCCCTCGAGCCATTGGCAAGGATTTAGTCGATGCCAAGATGACTAGTTGGATGCGTACTCAGGCCGAGCATCTGGATTTCGATATATTGCTTTTGGCCAGTGCGGATCGAGATTTTTTGCTTGAGATTCAATTTGTGCGTGACACCGGCCGTAAGGTATTTATTGTTGTGCCGACAGCCAACGATCGACCTGAGGTTTCTGGCTTGGCTGATGGAGTGGTGGTTTATGACCGTCATTTCTACGGTCAGGATTCGGCGCTTTGTCGGGTTGCTGCGCTGTTTGAGCGACGTGAATTTCAGACTACGGATAAAGATATGCTACGTGAAATGGTCACGTTGCGTGAAATGGTCGATGTCCTGCTTCGGGATATTGGGGTCAATGAAAACCAGTTTGGTTTTCATGCCACACTTCGAAAAGTTGTTTCAGGCATGGAGTCAAGGAGATTTTCACTCGATCCTGCTGAAGCCCGGATGTTGCTGTCATTCCTGGTGACTCAGGGTGTAGTGGAACGTCAACAGGTTCAGGTTGAGAGTGGGGCGGCTGGTGGAACTGCCAATTCAAATCATGGTCCAGTTTGCTATCGAGTGGTAGAAAATCATCCGTTCGTCGGACTCAATCTGCATGTACTTAAGGAGATGGCCGGACTTCTGTTTTCGGCATAATCTCACACCAGACGACTACGGTCGTCTTTTTTATTGCATGGTTGCTGATTCAGGCGCATTACGCTGGCCTTTTTAAGGAGCAGGTCATAAACTGTCTGACATTTTTTATAACGTTTTGACGTAATCACTGAGTTCATGTTAAACAAAGTCAGAATGAGCTCTGTGTCAGAGCATGGGAAGGAAGTATCAGATGATGAAGGACAAAACGGTTCGGGGTTTGGTCTTGGTTGGTTTGTTGATGTTGGGTCTTTTAGTGCTTGGTTTATTGATTGGCTTGGTTGGTAGCTGGCTGGTCAGTTTGTCGCTGCCGGTTACTTCGGCCGAAAGTGCTCTTGTGCCGGGGCAATTTGTTCAAGAGTTGGAGGAAGATCTGAAAACCGCTGCTCGTCAGGTTTGCATCGCTCGTCAGGAAGTGATCAGGGCGCCCACCGAATTGGAGCGTGTTCAGCGACGAACTCGGTTGGCGTCTGCTGAGAATGATTACGTCCGCATTGCTTCAAGTTACAATGAGCGACTGCGCATCATCCCGGAGACTCAATCCATAGTCCCACCCGATGGGCGCGAGCAAGCACCAACTCTCAATCAACTAATCGAAGAATTGCGATCAAGTGAGGGCTTGAACTGTCCGAGATAATCATCATCCCGCTCTAGCTTACCGCGCCAACATGGTGCGGTTTTTTGCTGAAACAAAATCAATGCGGTAACGTGTAAGCATCTATGATCGATCTCGATTTAAAACTTTTTCGAATAATAAATGACTTGAGTGGTCAGAGTTCCGCCCTAGATACAGTGAGTATTTTTTTCGCTCGCTGGCTGATTTTTATTATGATCGCGCTGGTTATCTTCTTTAGCTTGCGTCAATTGCTGAAGGATAGCGCGGTGCGGCGCCGATCCGAGATCGTCCGGGATACGGTTATAGTATTACGTTCGTCGCTGGCTAGCATTTGCGCAATCTTTGACGGTTTAATTTTGTCTTTGTTTCTGTTCCGTCCCCGACCATTTGTCGTGCTAACCGACGTTAATTTATTGATCAATCCGCCATTAACGGCCAAATCCTTCCCATCAGATCACGCTATTATTTCATTTGCTTTGGCGTTTTCGGTGTTAATGCTACATCGTCGTTTGGGTGCAGTGCTTTTAATTTGTGCTGGTGCGGTAGCTGTTGGGCGAGTTCTGGTCGGAGTACATTATCCATTGGATGTTTTGGCTGGAGCAATCTTGGGTACAGCCTGGGCACTGATTATCACTCTGATCGGTCGGCACTTGAGGGATGAGGCTCGAGTTGATAAATTAGTTACTCCTAAACATTGATGAATAGGCAGTAGCTGTTAAAGTTTTTGTCTATCGCCCAGAAAAATATGATCGCCTTAATTCTTGCCGGTGGGGGAGGCACTCGCCTATGGCCCGTCTCACGCCGCTCCAACCCCAAACAGATCGAGACTTTTGTTGGAACCCAATCCATGCTTCGAGTCACTTTCGAACGTCTGCTTCAGGGTTTTCAACCAGAGAAGATTTTTGTTGCGACTTCAGTTGAACAAGCGGTTGCTATTCAGGCTCAATTGCCAGAATTACCGAATGAAAATATTATTTCTGAACCATGTCGGCGTGATACCGCTTCGGCTATTGGTTATGCTTTGTTGCGAATCTCACAAAAATATCCGACCGAAACATTTGTACTAATAAATTCAGACGCTCATGTAAAAGATGTTGAAGCTTATCATCAGGCTATAACCGCAGCCGGTCGATCGGCTGAAGAGAAGAGTCAAACAGTTTTGATCGGCCTGACGCCAACTTATCCTGAGACCGGTTACGGATATATTAAACTGGGCGATGTTTTGGCCATGGCTGGCGAAGGTTTCAATTTGCATGCCGTCGAGAGGTTTGTCGAGAAACCTGATCCGCAGACCGCCGCGCATTATCTTAGTGAGGGCGGTTATCTATGGAACGCGACTTTGATTGTTGCGCCGATCAGCGTTTTTTTATCGTTATATGAAAAACATTTGCCGGAGCACGCGCGACTTTATGCTGAAATGACTCAAGCGATTGATGCTGACAATGAAACCGATTTAATCGACTCTTTATTTGAACGTTTGCCGGCGGTTAGCATTGATTATGGCATCCTGGAAAAGGAAACCGATTTATTGGTTATGCCAGCTGATTTTGGCTGGCAAGATATTGGCAATTGGCGGACAGTCCGAGATGTCTTAGCGACTGATGATCGTGCCAATGTGGTTCGTGGTCGTCACGTTGAGGTTGATTCAGTTGGTAATTTTATTCATTGTCCAGCCGGAAAATTAGTGGCGACAGTTGGTGTATCTGATTTTATTATTGTGGATACTGGCGATGCTTTGCTGGTTTGTCCTCGGGATCGGGCTCATGAAGTGAAACGCATCGTGGAGCAATTAAAGGAAGATGAGAATTTAGCTGAATATTTATAGGATTAGAGTGTTGTCGAAGTTACTATGAACATCTCACGTCGATTTATCTATTTTTTTACGATTGGCCTGCTACTGTTTTTCGTGGGCAGTTATTATTCTTCGCCTGGTCGGTCAACCCAGGATGTTTTTGTGATTGAGCAGGGGGAGAGTGCAAACAGCGTGGTTGAGCGTCTGGTCGAAATCGGCCTGGTTCGCAGTCGGATTATTTTTTTGTGGGAATTGCGCAATAGCGGACAGGCGACCAAACTGCAGCCAGGTGAGCATTATTTAGGGGACGTTGTATCTTATCGGCAGATCATTGAGCGTTTAGTCAGCGGCAATCTGGCTTCGCCGGAAGCGACTCTGCTCATAAGAGAAGGAGAAACTTTACGTGAAATCAAAATTGCGCTAGAGGCGAACGATCTGGCCGCAGCAGCCGAACTCTACGTAGTTACTGGTGAGCCCGCCAAGTTTCCGTCCGGGACAGCAATCGCCGGACACCGTGCTGTTTTGCAGGAAAAATATGCCTGGTTGGCGACGGTACCGAAAGATGCCAGCCTGGAAGGTTTTCTTTTTCCGGACACTTATCGTGTCTATCGTACGGCCAGCGCCGAAGAGATAGTCAACAAATTGCTTGGTAATTTTGACCAAAAATTAACCGCCGATGTTGAGTCGGTCATCGCTGCTTCCGATCATTCACTTTACGAAATAGTTATTATGGCCAGTATTTTAGAGCGCGAGGTGCGCGGTGAAGAAGATCGTCGCTTGGTGGCTGATTTATTTTGGCGACGTCTTGATATTGGTATGCGACTTCAGGCTGATTCAACGGTTAATTATGTCACCGAGGGGAAGCGGCCGGCTTTAACCCAGGCCGATACGCAACTTGATTCACCTTATAATACATACAAGTATGGCGGTCTTCCGCCTGGGCCGATCGGTAATCCCGGCCTGGTTTCTATTAAGGCCGCGGCTAATCCTCAGCCGAATAGTTACTGGTATTTTTTAACTGATGTCGATGGCGGCGTGCATTACGCCAGAAATCTTGAGGAACATAATCGTAATAAAGCCGCATATTTGAGATAATTATCATACCGACTTAGCAAATTGTCTGACACTTTTAAAATATGTCAGTAAAAATACATCGAATCATTTTTATTATTTTGGCCGTGGTTTTTTTGTCGGCCACACCACTTTTAGTGCAGGGAGTTACTCAAGTAACTGACAACCAACGATCAAAAACTGAAGAGGTGACTTCTTTTTCAGCTGATATCGTCGTCAGCCTCGATGGAACAATTTCGGTTACCGAGCGGATTGATTATTATTTTTCTCAACCACGTCACGGCATTTATCGCGATCTTCCAGTGCGTTATGAACTTGATGATGGACGCGAAGTAATCATTCCTCTGGAGGTAGTTTCGGTTGAAGGTGGTTCGTACGAACTGGAGCGAAGTCGTTCCATGATCAGAATTCGCATTGGTGATCCGCAACAAACTATCACCGGGCAACAGAGCTACGAAATTAAATATATAGCTTCTGGTGCCCTGCGTTACTTTATCGATCACGATGAACTCTATTGGAATGTGACGGGTAATGACTGGTCGGTACCATTGCGACGCGTTGCTGCCCGTGTGTATTTACCCGACGGTGCGGCAACAGAGAGTCTTAAGTTAGCCTGTTACACCGGTCCGTATGGTTCGGTAGCCAATGATTGCCTGTATCATCGCTTGAGCGACGGTGCGAGTTTCGCGGCTGATGACGCACTGACCGTAGTTGTCGGTTGGCGACCGACTGGTTTAATTGCTCGATTAGAGCCACTGCGGCCAACATTTTGGTCTGATTATATTCAGCCCTATGGTTTGCCGATATTGTTGGGACTACTTTTACCGTTGTTTGTTTTTATTTTTATGTATCGCAAGTGGCAGCAACAGGGTCGGGATCCGGTTGGCCGAGGTACACTAGTCGTGCAGTATGATCCACCGGCTGATCTGACACCGGCCGAAGTGGGCGTGCTGATGGATGAACGTGCTGATATTCGCGATATCAGCGCAACCATTGTTGATTTGGCCGTACGTGGATATTTAAAAATTATTGCTCAGCCCAAAAAGTTATTAGCTTCTCAGGATTATGAGTTTGTTCGTCTGAAAGATTTTATTGGCGACAGCGGATTACGGTCGCATGAGCAAGAAATTTTACAAGTCATGTTTGGTGGAGGAACTTCGATTACGCTCAAGAATTTAATCAGTCGACACAAATTCCATGCCAAATTGAGTGACCTTAAAGAAAAATTATACGAACAGCTGGAGACCAAGGGTTTCTTTCCGCATAATCCGAATCGAATACGCCAAAAGTATCGAGGGTTGGGTTTGGTTTTATTTATGATCGCTTTTTGTTTTGGTGTATTAGTTTTTCCGGGTTGGGGTGCCGGTTCCATCTTTGTTTATCTGACGATGTTAGCGTTATCGATCGCAGTTTCTGGGATAATAATCGCCGGCTTTGGTTTGGTTATGCCTTGCAAGACTTCGGCTGGTGTTCAGGCCTTTGAGCATGCTCGCGGTTTTCGTTTGTATTTGAATCAAGCCGAGAAATACCGACTAGAATGGCAGGAGAAAGAAAATATTTTTGAAAAATTTTTGCCATACGCCATGGTTTTTGATGTGGCTGATCACTGGACCAAAGCGTTTAAGGACATGGCTTTGCCGCCGCCCAAGTGGTTTGAAGGTCAGACATTTGTGGCCGGTCATTTTGAAGCAGGCCGTTTTTTGTCGGCCATGGTTGGTCTGGAGTCGGGTTTAATGCGGGCGGTTTCATCCAGTCCACAAAAGAGTTCCAGGGGCAGTGGTTTTAGCGGCGGCTCCTCCGGCGGCGGTGGCGGCGGTGGCGGCGGTGGATCGTGGTAATTAAATTCGGTCTAAAATTATCGTATTTTATAGTGAAAAAGTGTCGGAAAGCAGCTGACACTTTTTAGGTTATTAACGGTTGATTGCAGCTGGCCGGACAGGTAGAGTGTGTACGTAACTTATGGGATAGAAGCATGTCGAAGAAAAAACTCACCATTTATTCGAAAAATTCAGTCAGGTCAGATTTTCGTTCAGATCTCAACGACGAGCAACATCGAGTCGTCACCGGGGGTGATGGGCCGTGTTTGGTATTGGCCGGCGCGGGCAGTGGTAAGACGCGAACCGTGGTGTATCGCGTGGCTTATCTTATACAAAAAGGTATTCGACCGGACGAAATTCTTCTGCTGACTTTTACCAACAAAGCCGCCGGAGAAATGATGAGTCGCATTGATAAGTTATTGGCCGATCGTGGACTGCGCTCCGGTGGAATTTGGGGTGGGACATTTCATTCGATCGCCAATCGACTCCTGCGTCGTTATGCCGAGCGTCTCAGTTACACCTCCAGTTTTACCATTCTCGATCAGGAAGATACCAAGGCGATGCTCAAGGCCAGTATCAAAGAATTGGGCTTTGATGGTCAGGAGCGTCGTTTTCCGTCGCCAGCTGTAGTTCAGTCCATCGCCAGCTACGCCAAAAATTCAATGATTTCAGTCAATGCAGTTTTAGAACGGAAATATGCTGATTTTGAACACCTGGAAAGAGACATTGTGTCCGTACTTGAAACTTATGATCACAAAAAGCGCAACAGCAATTCGATGGATTTTGATGATCTGCTACTGAACTTATATTTCTTGCTGACCGATTATGATGATGTGCGACGGGTAGTAGCTAATCAGTTTCGTTACGTTTTAGTTGATGAGTATCAGGACACGAATGCTTTGCAGGATTCTATTGTCCGACTGATCGCCGAGGCGCACGGCAATGTATTGGCGGTGGGCGATGATGCTCAGAGCATTTACTCGTTTCGAGCGGCTGATATTAAAAATATTTTGCAGTTTCCAGAACGGTTTACCGGCACTAAACAATTCAAGCTGGAGACTAATTATCGCTCCACGCCAGAGATTCTGGCTTTAGCCAACGATATAATTTCTCGTAACACCAATCAGTTCCCTAAGACGTTAAGATCTGTTTTGCCTGGTTCGGCCTTACCCAAGGTACAGGCTACGCCGTCAGCAGCCCGTGAAGCTGAATTTATCGCAACGCAAATTGAGGATTTAGTTAATACCAGCAAGGTTGATCCGCGCGAGATCGCCGTACTGTTTCGGGCTACACATCATTCTCAACAGTTGGAGTTTGAATTGTTGCGACGCGGAGTGGAGTATGAATATCGTGGCGGCATGCGTTTTTTTGAGCGAGCCCACGTTAAAGATGTTTTGGCTTATTTGCGTCTTGTGCACAATTTTGCCGACGAATCGGCTTGGCATCGAGTGTTGTCGTTTCAGTCGGGGATTGGTGATGTTACCGCTGGCCGTATTTATGGTGCGGCTCTGGCTCAGGGTGATCTAGCGAGGGTCGTACTCGCACCAATTGAGAGTTTGGTTGGTAAGCGAGCGGCTGTTGGCTGGCGTGATTTGCGAGCCACACTTGAAGGATTGACTGGAGCAGGGGATCGACCAGCTGATTTGATTCGTTCTGTTTTGGCTTCGCCTTACATCGAATATTTGAACAACGAGTATCCAAATGCGCGTGAGCGTTTGGAGGATTTGGGTCAGCTAGCTGCGTTTGCTGATGGTTATGATCAGACCACTGATTTTTTGGCTGAAGTTGCCTTGAATGATTCGATTCATCGTCAGGCTCCGGCGACCAAGCGGTGGGCCGGTCTAAGAATTATTCTTTCCACCATTCATCAAGCCAAGGGGTTGGAGTGGGATACGGTGTTTGTTATGCATTTGACCGGTTCGGGATTTCCGAATCAGCGGGCTTTTTTGGAACCAGGCGGATTAGAGGAAGAGCGGCGCTTGTTTTATGTTGCCGTGACGCGCGCCAAGCGGCGGTTATTTTTATGTTATCCGCGCCGCGCTGGTTTTGATGGAGCAACCATGGAGTATCCATCAATGTTTATTACTGAAGCTGATGCTGACTGTTTGGATGTGCGGGCAACCGAAGCAGAGATTAATCGTTTTAATGCTTCAGGAGAAAATCATTTATATTCTGATCCGGACTATGAAGATGACACAGTTGAATTGGATCAACAAGGTGAATTGCATCAGGTAAAAAAACGTCTGCAAAATTGGCGCAAAAAGAGTTTTTTGCGCGATGTTTAGATTGACCATCCGCGTGGCTACGCTCCATAGGATTAATAAAAACCCGCATCAGAGCGATGCGGGTGTTTCTAGAGAGTATTGGTGGGATTGTCGTTCAGACCATGAGCGTTGAGCAGGTCATTGAGCGGGGTATCCGGATTGAGCGTGGTGCAATCCTCAGGTCGCCGACCATAGAAAGAGGTCTCTGTTTCGATCACGCGTCCACCCACGGAGACAATCTTCATGAAGCCAAAGCCGTGGTCCACAGTTTTCTGCTTCTTGTGCTCGAAGTCGGTGTCCACCATCATTGTGCCGATCTGCAGACAGCAGCGCTGTCCCAGCGTACCGTTCCATTGATGGACGACGATGCCGACATGGAAGTTGGCCATGACCGCCAGCTGCGAACCTCGAGCCTGGTTCAGGGCAGCTTGTGCTCGGATTGACGTGGTCTTGGTGCGCGACATGTGTGGATGAGAAACGGTCAGATGCAGGCCGGACGGCAACTGGTGTCGACCGTAGGGCAGGATGAGCGTTTTGCTTCGCACTAGATCATAGAGACCCTTGGTGCGCAGGCCATGCCGGTCGAGGTCGCTTTCGACGGCTCTCATGACTCGGATCACCAGTTCTGAGTACATGGTCTTGAGAGGAATAACACCGCCTCGCTTGACCCACTCATCGTGGTTGCCCTCGATCAAGAGATTCAGGAGCAGGGCTCCGCTGATAGCCGCATGTAGCTCTTCATCAGTCGGCTGATGTTCACCGAGCTTCTTTTGCAGTTGCTCCAGAGCAGCTGGGAATCTCGCTCGGAACACATCAATGGTCACGCTGGCGATCATCGCTCCGGCCAGGATTTCCTGTTCGGTTACCACCAGACCCCCGTAGACCTCCTTGCGTGGGATCAGATCGTGGTTGATGCCTTCGACGAAGTCGCCAGCGCCGACCAAAATGGTGGCTCCGTGATCAAGGATGCGTTGAGGTACTTCCTTCAAGAAGAACTCCATATCCAGGTTCACGCTACCAGCATGCAAACAGCCGTAGGCCACGATAGAATCAACCTGCCGCTCGCCAGAAGTCGAAGGATAGCGCAGGCTTTCCTGGATCCAGCGGTGTGGAATTAGCCACTTGCGGCTCTTCTCATCCCAGACGAATCCGGGCCAGGTTGTGTTGCGAGCACTGGATGCCGTGGGCACCATGCTCTGCATTTCGGTGGTGACCTCGTCTTCTGAAAGTCTGGTTTCTCGAGCCAAGACGCCGGTCGAGGCCGATCGTAGCTGTTTCATGGCAGCAATGAGCAGACGACGTCGATCGTTCATCTCTCTTGGTGCTCCGATGAATTCCAACTCTCGACTGACCTGATCCTTGAAGCTGTGAGTGTCGACGAGCGGTACGGTGTGTTCAGGATGAATAGAGACGACCACGACACCGACTTGGTTTTCCGATGTGCGAACACCCGTGATGTCGTGTAGCACCGGCAGAGAGACCCAGGGAGTGGGCCATTCACCTTCCGGCTTGGTCATAGCTGAACCGAAGCCGCCAACGACGAACATGTCCGGGACGATGTCCCGGTCACCCATGTGAGCTCGGTCTTTCAGGATGCGCTCGACCGGAGTCGAGTAGTAATCGCCGCGTAGCCAGGCCAGCTTTTCGGCCACAAGCACTTCGACGGTTTTCCCGGCGGACGAAATAGGGAAGCGGTTACTGTGCTGCGAATAGACGATGATATCGTCCAACCGCAGTTCTTGCAGTGCTTCAGCTGTTTCGTTACCGATATCATCATCGAAAGCTGAGCTCGGTACGATGTAGAGCTTTACTCGCTCGCCGGTAGCGTTTGTGAACCTCGGGATAGCATCTGCCAGGTAGGTCGCCATGTTCTCGGGCTTGTACGGCTCGAGTTCAGCTTCCTTTCGGACGATTTCATCCTGAAGAGATTCAATTTCAGCCTCTTCGCGCTCGCGCTCCTTGGCACGGCGACCATCGTTGGCTGCTCGGAGAGATGAGCGCTTCTTCATCTCAGCCTCGGTTTGCTTAACCTTGGCTTCGAGTTCAGCGTGTTGCTCCTTTGGAGCATCTTTGGGTAGTGCCTTAAGCTCGTTTTTGGCGACAGTGTAAGCCGTCCGAGCATCAATGAATCGCTGGCTATCGCCAGTGCTGGCATTCTTGCGCCGCTTCTCATTTGTCGAGTTGGTCTTTTTCAGCGTCTTGATCTGACGACGAATAGCGGCTACCGCTCGTCTGATCTCAGTGCTGAATTCCTTGACCGCCCGACTCGAGACAAGACCAGCGGCGAGCACAACAAAGTGCACATTGGCTGCCGTGAAAGTCTCCCGAGCCAGTTCAAGGAGAGCTCGTCGGAATCCGGTTCCTGGATAATCTATCCTGGAAATAAAGCCGATTCGGGTCTTTTCGATCCCATTGCCGTTGCGCTTTGCCTTTTCCATTGGCATCCTCCACATTTTTAACGAGCGCCTAATCCACATCTCTTGGCTGTCCGATACGGAACAGCTAAGAAAAAACTGACGACGACCGATTTTACCTAAAAAGGTGTGAATAAACAGTCGTCGACACCTCAATCCTATCAATGCTGGGAGAGGTGTCAAAAAAGCGTTAGCCAAGCTAAAATACGAGAAATTATCCCCAACAATAATTTGCCTTAATTAAATTCTTGCGCAATAGTGAGCAATCATATAAGGTAGGCTACTGGGAGTGATACTTGGATTTTTTCTGCATTTTCGAATGGTATTTCTCCGGTCAATATTCATTTCGTCAGATCAATTTTTATGATGAAAACCGTCGAATCGGTGACCGAAGGTCATCCAGATAAGGTCTGTGATCAGATTGCCGATGCAATTCTTGATGCCTATTTAGTGCGGGATCCACTATCGCGTGTAGCAGTGGAAGTTTTTGGTTCACATGGAGCAGTAATGATTGGCGGAGAAGTAACTTCCGACGCCGAAGTTGATCCAGTTCAGATCGCTCAGTCTGTCTATAAAGAAATTGGTTACGGAGAAGACATTGAGTTTTTTACCAATATTGAAGCTCAGTCACCAGATATTGCTTGCGGAGTAGACACTGGCGGAGCCGGTGATCAGGGTATCATGTATGGCTATGCAACAGCGGAAACGCCGGAGTTTATACCCTTGCCGATGGTTATGGCTCATCGTTTGGCTTGGGGTCTAAGTAATTTGCGACGTCATCATCCAGAATTTAAATGGTTACGTCCGGACGGTAAGACCCAGGTAACTGTTGATGGAAATCGAGTTATGACAGTAGTGGTTTCCACCCAACACCAGGAGGGTGTGGGCATTGAGCAGATTCGATCATTAATCAAAGAACATTTGATCGCGCCGGTGATTGGTTCAACTGACGGTGTTGATTTATGGATTAATCCGACTGGTCAGTTTGTTCGTGGTGGATTCGATGCTGATACTGGTTTAACTGGTCGCAAGATAATGGTGGATACTTACGGTGGCATGATTCCACATGGTGGTGGAGCGTTCTCTGGTAAAGACGCGACCAAGGTTGATCGTTCCGCGGCTTACATGGCCCGGTTTGCTGCTAAGAATATTGTGGCCAATGGTTTGGCTCGTAATTGTCTGGTGACTGTTGCCTATGCGATTGGCCGTGAAGAGCCAGTTATGTTGACCGCCAAATCTGGCGACGGTCAGGATTTATCAGCCTATCTAAAAGAGCATTTCGATTTTCGTCCCCGATCGATTATTGAACGATTGGGTTTGCGGCGACCAATCTTCCGACCAACCGCAGCCTACGGACATTTTGGTCGAGATGAATTTCCCTGGGAACACATTGCATTAGTGTAGTACTAAATTAAAGAAAAATGTCAGATAGATTTATTATTAGATGTCTGACATTTTTTATTTGCGCAAATTTTTTGTCGACCACTCAGCAAACAGCGGATAATCGTATATAATGTATATGTATGTACTCTTTAGGTATAAATTTAGTGGATATCGGCATCTTGTTGGTTGCGCTTTTTTTTATTCGCGAAGGATATCGCGGTGGTTTTTTTGCGATAAGCCTCGAGTTGTTTAGTTTCTTGTTGGGATTAATGGTGGCGCTACTGATCTATAATCCTCTGGGTGGTTATGTTGCACAATTACTGAGTTTATCGAGGCCTTTTGCCAAGGTGTTGGTTTTTTTGGCGGCTTGGCTGGCCGTCGAGGCAACAACCCCACTTTTCACCGCGCATCTATATATGCGTATTCCGGTGTTGTGGTTGCAATCTAGATGGAATCGATTTTTAGGCATTTTACCCGGTTTGATTGAGGCCGCGTTGTTGTGTTCTTTTTTGTTGTCGCTGACGATAGCTTTTCCATTCCCACCTTTGTTGAAGCGAGTCATACTAGATTCTCGTATCGGAGAGCCATTAGTACAGGCAATTCAGCTAGCTGAAGTAGCTTCCGGAGGAATTATCGGTAAGGTGGGTCAAGAAACTCTGGCATTTATGACTGTCGGCGAAGTAGATAATCGATCAATTGAACTTGGCTTTGTTGCTGATGAGATATTTCCCGATCCAGAAGCTGAACGTCAAATGTTTGAGTTGGTTAATGCCGAGCGAGTTAAAATTGGTCTTTCTTCGTTAGTACTAGATCCGGCTCTAACTGAAATCGCCCGACTGCATGCGGCAGATATGTTTAAGCGTGGCTATTTTTCTCATCTTTCCCCTGAGGGTAATAACATCGGGAATCGAGCGGATGCGGCCAGTATTAGTTATAGAAGTATTGGTGAGAATTTGGCGTTTACGCCGGATGCGATCATCGCGCATACTGGTCTAATGAAAAGTGAGCAACATCGTCGCAATATCTTATCGAGTCAGTTTACTCGGGTTGGAATTGGGATTCAGAACGCCGGTGCGAACGGATTGATGTTTGTTCAAAATTTTGCGGATTAAAGTTTTATTTGTACGAATTCGTAGCCTCTCAATTAATTTAGTTTGAAAATTTCGGAGTTGACATTGAGCCTCGTTTTTTGTATATTATTCAATTGTTCGGTGATTTTTATATCGTGACAATTTTTGTTGCTTAAAACAAAAGAGGAGGCTGACATGACCTTTTTGTTGTTGATCGCTGGTGGAGTGCTGGATTTTTTTAAACACTTGTGGTCGCGTCGTTCTATGCCCTGGGAGCGAGTAGTTTCTCGTCATCATGGCCGACACAGAAGTGCCGTTGCTTATTCGAAATTACATCAAGAGCTGCTCGAGCTGCAGATCACTCAGCATGAATTGACTGCTGGCTCACCGTTTCATGTTTCAGCACTGGATTCGGTCATTGTTTTTTGGGTCAGGTGCAACATTGATGACGCTCGACGACGTCTAGAGTTGGTTCAACTAAATGTAGTTAGACGACCGAAAGTGGCTCTAGAACACACAGAAACAGTCCGCGAAATTATCAGGTTGACGAAGTCTTGTCTGATGAGTTTTCGTTACGAGTCCAGACAAAAGCTGTCTGATTTGTCGGATAGCACCAGCAGATTTCTGGTTGCCGTTGACGAATTTCGTCAGGGCTTGGCCAGCGTGCTCGATCGACTGACCGAAATCGGTGCCGCAATGGCCTCCGAGGATCGGGAGATGGTTGATCGGTTGGCGGTCGCACTCATTGCCCAGAAAGCCATGGCCACTTCAGATCCTTTAAATTGTCTGAGACTTCTGATCAGACAGTTGGATCGTTTGCTACAACTATTGCTTATAGCTCGTCTGTCATACGGTATTCAGCGGTCAGTTTGGAATGAGGAAGATCTATCATACGAACAAGCTCGGATCGGGATACACAATTTTGGTGGGGCGATTTTGGATCAGGTTGACCAGCAATTGCCTTGCGTTGCTGTCGAGTATCTACCCGGTTCAATTTCTTTGGTTGCAGGTGGCACAGAAAAATTGAATATCGCCCTCGTCAAGTTGACGGAGCGAACCAGGAAAATGACACCCGTCCAGCTCACAGAAGAGCCATTCAATGATCAGGTCTTTAATGGCTTGGCCACCAATCTGTTTTTAGTCAGCTCGCACCTGGTGCGTCTATTGACCGCCAAGAACGGTCTCAAGTAAAAGGCCTACAGCGGAGAACCAGTTGGTTTTCCGTTTTTATTCATCATTCGAAAAACCCTAGGCTTCAGCCCAGGGATGGAGAGTATCGCCCGTGGCGACGAACAAAGTTCGAACAGCCAGAAACCACGGGCTTTAGCCCGTGGTAGTTCATTTTATTTTTTAAACTCCTTAAAGTATTTACCAAATACTTTTTGAAATAAAACGGTTTTTTCATAAAGCCAAGCAAAATAATTTACTGCTTCGGTTTGGCTAAATAAATCTGGAACTTCTTTTTTAATTTTCATACGAGAGGCAACGGCGGCGTCTACCCATTCAATAGATTCACCAATTTCTTTTTCAATTTCATCTTTTCTTTCTCGCAAGAAATTAAATAAATCTTTGTTTTTGCTGACATAAACTTCGCAACCGATTAAATTTTCGCGAGAATTTATAGTTAGCGCCACATGACCATCGGAGCTTCCCATACTGACATCGTACCAGTGTTGTGGGCGAGGAGTTTGCAAGCGGATTCGCGTGTCATTTTCTCGCACATAGTTTTTGAATTTGTTCCAAAA
>JAHJAU010000075.1 GCA_018813785.1 Patescibacteria group bacterium
TATTCACCCGACAAGGAATTTCGCTACCTTAGGACGGTTATAGTTACCGCCGGCGTTCATCAGCGCTTCAATTCAGGGCTACATTCTACCGAAGTAAAAGTTCACCCCTCCTCTTAACGTTCTGACACTGGCCAGGCATCAGCCCCTATACATCGCCTTGCGGCTTAGCAGAGACCTGTGTTTTTGGTAAACAGTCGGTTGACAGTCGTTTGCTGCGGCTCCTCCCTGAGGAAGGAGCGGGCCTTATCCCGAAGTTACGGCCACTTTTTTGCCGAGTTCCTAAACGAGGGTTCTCTCGTTCGCCTTGGCACATTTATGCCCACCCACCTGTGTTGGTTTGCGGTACGGATCCCATATGCGATAGCTCTTAGAGGCTTTTCTAGGCACCTCCGACTCCTGAATTGCCAGCCATTTATGGCCAGCTTCCGCTGAGCGCTTGAATTCCGTCGGTGGATTTACCAACCCGACCTTCTTGCGCCCTCGCGACGACAATAGCCGAAAATCGCTCAGGATGGGGAAATGCGTCCCCCCTTCGAACACATATGGAAGTGCAGGAATATTAGCCTGCTGTCCATCGACTACGCCTTTCGGCCTCGCCTTAGGACCGACTAACCCTGGGACGAGTTTCGTTGCCCAGGAAACCTTGGGTTTACGGCGTGTAGGTTTTTCACCTACATTTTTGCTACTTATGCCAACATTCTCACTTCTCATCCGTCCACCGGCCCTCACGGGTCCGACTTCTGCCAGATGAGAACGCTCCGCTACCACTCCACATTGCTGTGAAGTCCTCGACTTCGGTGTTCAGCTTAGCCCCGGTGAATTTTCGGCGCAGATTATCTTGACCAGTGAGCTATTACGCTTTCTTTAAAGGATGGCTGCTTCTAAGCCAACCTCCTGGTTGTATAAGACGATCCACCACCTTTCACACTTAGCTGAAACTTAGGGACCTTAGACTGAGGTCTGGGCTGTTTCCCTTGCGACTGATGGAGCTTAGCCCCCATAGTCTGACTGCCTGAAATCCACACATGGTATTCGGAGTTTGGTTGGAAGACCTAAGATTGCTCCCGGTGCTCCCATTCAGTGCTCTACCCCCACGTGCTTCGAAACAGACGCTAGCCCTAAAGCTATTTCGCGGAGAACCAGCTATCACCCAGTTCGATTGGAATTTCTCCTCTTACCACAGCTCATCCCATAGCGTTACACGACTAACGGGTTCGGTCCTTCCCAGAGTTTCACCCCTGGTTCAACCTGGCCATGGTAAGCTCACTGGGTTTCGGGTCTCGTGCATGCTACCTGCTGACTTTCATCTCGCTGCCGACCGCAAAGCGATCGTCAACGATTGATAAAAGTCAGCGACGCCCGTTAAGGCTCGCTTTCACTCTGGCTTCGTCCCCTCGGGGACTTAACCAAGCAACATACATCGAACTCGTTGGCTCATTCTTCAATAGGAACGCTGTCACCCACCCGAAGGCGGGCTCCAACTCCTGGTAAGCGTACGGTTTCAGATACTATTTCATCGCCCTCCCGGGCTGCTTTTAACCTTTCCCTCACGGTACTGGTTCACTATCGATCATCAGAAGTATTTAGCCTTGCGACATAGTCGTCGCTGTTTCATGCGGGATTTCACGAGTCCCGCATTACTCACGAAAGTCTACAGTGAAGGAGTGATACATTTTACATACAGGACTGTCACCTTCTTTGGTCAACCATTCCAGGTTGTTCCGTTATGTACCACTCTTTATCACTCCACCGAGGGATTACCGGTCCCTCTAGAAGACTCCGTACAACACCTATAGCGCAACGACCGGCATCTTTATGTAGACGCCCGCGGCAAAAATGTTGCCACTCTTGCTCGGTACGCCACACCACGCTATAGGTTTGGGCTGTTCCCCTTTCGCTCGCCACTACTAAGGGAATCTAAGCCAGTAGTCCAGGATATGTTTCAGCCGGTCTTGTTGGCCTAAGCCAAACCGACCGAACCAAAACCCTGAACTAATGGCTAATGTTGTTTTCTTTTCCTCCGCTTACTGAGATGTTTCACTTCAGCGGGTTCCCACTCACACAGGTCACCCTGTGGAGCGACCGTCCTCAACAGACGGCCGGGTTTCCCCATTCGGAAATCTCCGGATCAAAGGTTGCTTGCCACCTCCCCGAAGCTTTTCGCAGGCTGCTACGTCCTTCATCGGCTTCTAATGTCTAGGCATCCTCCGTACGCCCTTGTGCTGCTCTCTTACCACTGAAATACGAAAACGTATTTCGGTATTTGATTGTTTTGCTTTATTTACAAGCTTACGTGTTCTTCAATTGTCAATGTCCGCGAAGCGCGGGCCATCTGACATATAATATGTATATGGCTGTTGTCAGCTTCGATAGTGGAGAGCGTGATCAGGATACCTTGAGCAGAAGCTCACCCGGTCCTGTCGCGGTCCCCACTGCCGCAGCCGACGTGTTCGTAATTATCATTTTTAATCAGAAAAATACGAATTTTAAATAACTCCCTCTGGAGCGGTGACAGCATAACTTTTTTATAAGGAGCTGTCAAGAGATCCAATGTCTAATCATAACTAGCCTTAAAAGAAGCCAAAATTAGGCAAATATTAATCTTTTGATTTAATCTGTTAAACAGACTTAATTTATTCTCTGTTTTATACTTGTCCACATGGTGGTATAACCTTGATTATTAAAAAGATTGTCGCCGAGTTGTTGTGTGTCATTTAACTGCTGTTAATTATGAAAATATCAATTCTGTCTGTTGGAAAATTAAAAGAGCCGTTTTGGCAGACGGCTCAAGCTGAGTACTGTAAACGATTGGGGCCTTACGTAAAATTATCAATTATCGAAGTCGTGGCAGAAAAATTGGGTGGTAGTGTTTCGGACGAAGAGGTAATGCGTCGTGAGGGTGAACGAATCATAAATCAACTTCCGGCTGAAGCTGTTGTCATAGCACTCGAAAGATCCGGAGAACAATTTTCATCTGAAAAATTTTCCGAGATGATCGATGATCTGGCCGGAGATGGAACACCGCTCGTGTTTGTTGTTGGTGGAGCGGTCGGTTTATCGATTGATGTCTTAAATCGCGCGGATCACCGGCTGTCTCTAGCCGAAATGACGTTACCGCATGAACTAGCGCGCATTTTTTTGCTCGAACAAATCTATCGCGCCACACAAATAGCCAGACGCGGAAAATATCATCGATGATTTAACTTGATTCCTTTAGAAGATTTCGAATCTAAATCCTCTCTTGAGCCCGTTGAGCCAAGGCGGACTAGTTTTTGTTGAAACACAGCCAGTACCTGTCACCCTCAACACATAAAAGGGACAGGTACTAATAAAAATCTACTGAATATCTCTCTGAGAAAAGTGCGAGCTAAAAACAAAAAACCGGCAGTGGCCGGTTATTATTTGCGACTGCTTTTTTAATCGCCGCAAAGAAAACGAAGTGTACGTGCGACGGTCAGAACCATCTCCGGAAACTGCTCGGTCTCGGTGACCGGCACATTCGTGGTAAGGATGATCCTGGAATTGGGGTCGTCGGCAACCAGTAGCAGAGTCAACACTCGACCCTCGTCCACGACCCCAGTCGGACTCACTCTGGTTACTGAAAACATCAATCCGCCGGATACGGTAGACGCCTCTACCGGTTCACTTACGGTCATCGAGGTAATACCCTCTCTGGCGAAAAGCTCACGATTCTCCGGCAACATCGCCTCAGTCATGACAAAAGTGAGATATGACATGACGAACATGTACTCGGCATTCCCACCGTCACCATGTGCATGCACAATGGAGATCTCCTGATCAGTGGCATCGTGTCGAATCTTCATGGCGGAAAAGGGCATCTCTTCTGTTTGCCCCTGACCCGATACCTCGCCAAGACGATGTGTTTCCGCCTTGATCAGAGTCCAACCAGCCGGAGCGGTTACCTCCAGACACTCGGTCGTGATGACGTTTGGCGGCTCGACGGGCACAGCGATAGCCCGAACCGCGGTCGCTCCGCAACCCAACAAAAACATCAACGAGAAAACGCTCAACATCCTCATGGCTCACCTTCCTTTCAAAGGTCTGGAGTCACCTTAGAGTTCAGCATGAATAGCGTCAAGAAAACTATTTTAATGAAAAATGTTTGACACTCTTTTAAAAGCCGCCGAGCGGCCGGCGGAAATTATTCAGGAGGCAGCGAATCCAGCTTGGATCCAGCGGCACGAATTCGATCGAGAATTTCAGAGAGTGTCTGATTGGCGACGGTTAATTGTTTTTCCAAAACTTTGTCTTGTTCCGGTAAATCCACGCTCAACGCGGATAAATAATGTTGTTCGAGAAAAACGATGCGCTCCAATAAATGTTCTAAACGCTCGCGCAATAAACGAAGATGTGCTTCGGAATTAAAATCGTCTTGTCGCACGTTTTCAAGCACTAACTCAGCTTCACGCAGAATGTCCAACAGCTCCAACCTAAAACGGAGTGTGGTCAGCAATTGGTGGTAATCGCGATTGGCCAAGCGGTAATGCCAGATGGCCCGGATCGCCAGTACCAGCAGAATCGCCAGCAGTACCCAAGTCAAGCTAGCCCCCTTAGTTAAAGAGCTGTTTAATGATAGCGAATCCTGCGCCCTGAAACAAAAATCCGACCTGTGTGCCGGATTGTTTGTTTTTTTATTTGGTGTTGACACCCGGCCGGAACAGACCTTTTGCTAGCGTAAACAAAGCGATACAACCCCACATCACCTGCAAACCCAAAGCCGGCCAAGCATGATTGTGCCAAACGTTGGATCCGACAGCGATCGCTCCGAGTAAATTAACGAAAGCATACCCCCGACTTTCAGGTTTCATCTTACCCATCGAACCTAAAAAATACGCGAAAAGAATTAAAAACGTTCCGACCCAACCGATGATTTCGTAAAAAGACGAAGGCAGATAAAAAAGAAACTTCATGAAAATTGGTGCGGGCGACAGGACTTCCCCTCCCTCCGGTCGGGTACCGGGGCGGCTCCGCACACACCGCTCGCCAGCTTGCGGTTACTCGCCGCCCTTCAAGTCCTCTCAACTAAATTATTTTTGACCAATGAGACACTCTCATTTTCAAATGAAAACATCTCACTGAATTGGTGCGGGCGACAGGACTTGAACCTGTACGGGTTGCCCCACGTGGTCCTAAACCACGCGTGTCTGCCATTCCACCACGCCCGCAAGCAATACCACAATATATAACAAAAGTAGCTGTACCTGAAAAGGGCAGCTGATTTAATTATGATTTGGGTCGCGTCTGCATTGCTGATGATCAGCCCAATTAATAATTGTGGATATCCAACGTAAAAGATGAATTTGTGGCTAACCTAACAAGAATTTGACATAGTTTGCTGAAGCCTCTAAAAGAGGAGCGCGACGTCGCACTTTGAACAACTAATCGCACCTCTTATGAGAAAAAAGCGATTTCGATTACGGCTGGTAGCGGCGACTCTGTTTGCTCTGCTACTGGCTCCGTTCGCAGCACCTACCTCGGCGCTTGCGTACGATGTTTCGTGCGGCCAAAATCAGTGTCCTTGCTGCATCTGCCTCTGTAATTGTGGTTGCGGCGGGAACAACTCAGCACTCAACCAAAACGGATGTAATGCGTCCGGGCAAATCAATGAATCAACGACCGAAGAATCAGCTGACAACAATGAAAACGTCAGTCCGAGTGAGGAACCGACTGTTGCGGAACCGATTCCGAACACCAGCGCGCTAATTCGTTTTAGCGAGCTGTTACCAAACCCGGTTGGTACAGATACCCAGGGTGAATTTATAGAACTGACTAATTTGGGGGTGACTGATATCGAAATGACCGGCTGGTCTATTCGCAATACCGGCGGCAAGGAATTTGCCCTGCCGCCGGGTAAGTTAGCTGCTGGTAGCACACTGACTCTCCCCTACTCAGAGACTAAAATCACTCTGACTAATGCCGGTCTGACGCTTGAACTGGTTGATCCGAACGGTGAACTCAAAGATTCAGTTACCTATTTAGATGAAGTCGAAGAAGGTCAAGCTTACGCCAAATCAGGCAATCAGTGGTTCTGGACAACCACACCGACCCCTGGTTTTGACAATGTAATAACAATCGAAGAACAATCGGTGACTGATAATGATCAATCTGTGTCTGGCACTGCGGGAAATCAATCTGATGACAATAATGCTGACGTCAATAACGAAAATCAGCCGGAGCTGCCATCAATTAAAGTCGTGATCAACGAGTTACTGCCCGCACCACAGGGAGATGACGCCACTGAAGAATGGATCGAGTTGTATAACGAAAATGCGACCGAGGCGGTCTTGAGTGGTTGGAAATTAGATGATGTCGAGGGTGGTAGCAATCCGTATGTGATGCCGAACGAGACAATTGTTCCAATTCATGGATTTCTGGTTCTGAAACGACCAACCACCAAACTAACTCTGAATAACGATGCTGATTCTGTCCGGCTACTGATGCCCGACGGAACAATCGTCGACGAGGTTAGTTACGACGGCGCCAAAGAGGGAGAGGCGCTGGCTAGATTTGGTACGAATTGGGTCTGGACTTCGACTCCCACGCCGGGCGCAACGAATACTCTGCCAGCAGACTTAGAAAATGAACTGAACATAGAAAATGATTCGATTGAAAATTCAACTAATGAATCTGCTGCAGCCGATGAAGTTCCAGCACTGCTCACCGTTGAGCAAGTGCATGCAGTGCCCTACGAAACAGCGGTAACGGTTACCGGTATCGTAACTATGCCTCTCGGAGTGGTGGGCACGACGATTTTTGGCCTACGAGATCCGGATGCTAATTATGGTGCCACGGTTCGTATCTACGCTACGGATCGCCCTGTCTTGCGTGTCGGAGATATCGTAGTTGTGACTGGGACAGCGCGAAAAAAAGACAGTGGTGAATTACGCATTGATACTTCTGGTCCGAACCCGGTTGTAGTTGTTGGTCATGTCCAGTCAGTTGTTGCGCCAGAATTTCGTTTAGAAGAGCTTGATGGCACTGGAGCTGGTTTAGCTGTAACGGTCAGCGGCACCGTCGCGGATGTTGGTGGCAGCTGGTTTGTTTTGACTGACAATAATGCTGAACGCGAACTAAAAATTGAACTGCCGATCGGTTCAGCTGTTCCAGTCAAAAGTGGCGATCTGGTAACTGTAAATGGCATTGTGCGAGTTGAAAGATCGCTGGTGGCTTTAGCGGTTCTAGATGAACAGGACATTATTGATAATCCGGTCGAAGACGAAACTATCGATGATGCAATCAATGATGTCGCTGGTCTAGAGGTTGCAACTGACACCGAAAGCTCTGGCGGTGCGAGTGGCGCCATTCCATTCTTGGTGGTTGGTGCTCTCGGTGCTGGCGGCGTAGCTTATCGAGGTCTCAAAACTCGCCAGAACGAAAAGAAGAGATTGTTAGTCTAAATACAGACTTAAATTTAGGGGTGCCCGTCTCCCGGCGGCGGGCTCCCCCTCTTCTTTAACTATGAGATAACTTCAATCAGCTGATGGTAGTAACAATGACATATTGACAGTAAGACAAATGCTGACATAAAATGGTTGGGCAAACCTACTGCGGGTATAGTACAAAGGCTAGTACATCGCCTTGCCATGGCGAGGATACGGGTTCGATTCCCGTTACCCGCTCCATGAAAACAGCGCCGTCATCCGACGGTGCTGTTTTCGTTTGAGAGAGAATAATGGGAATCGAACTAGATCGGATGAATCACTCTGACTATTCTTTGGTCTTATCTTCCAGCTCCTTCCATTCAGAAGCGGCTTTCTCCTCTTCTTTCTGTAAAGCCTGCCGGGCATGATAGCGTAGAGGATAAAAACCCATAAGAGAAAAAATCATCGTGGCCGGGAAAATAATACCAATCAGATTCAAAATGAATAACAATAACGAACCGCTCACTAACGACCAATCCATGATAGCAATACCAATACCAGTAACAGCTATTGGCGGTAACAAAGCAACGGAAACAGCGATACCAATAAGAGTCGATGAAATGTTCGGTTTAACATGTGAAAAAGCAGCTAGAACCCCAACGCAAACTGCAATCAAAAAATGTACTAAAGAGGCCGAAGACCGTTCCAGAATCTCACCGTTCAGCTGATCTGGTCGACTAAACAATGACAAAATTAAGGCCAGACCAATAGCCAAAACTATTGAGATAATCAGAGTACGTGCCGCCTTTCGTAGCAATCGAAAATCAGCCAGGGCGAAGCCCATAGACATGGTCAAAATCGGTGACAGCAAAGGAGCTACAACCATTCCACCAATGATCACTGAAGCGCTGTCGATTAACAATCCGGCAACGACAATTATCGAGGATAGCACCAAAAGCAAAACGTATTCTGGCGTCAACAAACTAACATTTAATAATTGATCAATGGTCTCTCGTCGACGCTCTTGAGTTAAGGCAAAAATTTTTGATTGTTCCATATTAAACTAAAACGATTCGTTGATTATTCATTACTCGGCCAAAATTTTTATCAAATACGCACCGACCATCAGACAAATACCAATAATGCCTAACAGTTGCTCTATTTTAATTTCGCGATAAACGGCCTTATCCATTTTGTGCTCTTTGAGCATTCGACGGTGTACTTTTAGCACTGTGTAAGAAAGCAATATTTTGCCCACTACGTCCATCGTGGCAGAAATTTGTTCACTTAAAACCATAAACGATCTAAACCAACTTCTATATATAAATTGACCATTGTCAGTATAACACAGGGTTGGGTAACGGATAATTAGTGTTCTGAGGTGCTAGTCAGTCAAAATAACCAATTTCAATCTGGTGTTTTTCTGTTACGATGTGAGCATATGGCCAAAAAATTTAATAACCACGAAATCGCAAATATTCTGCGCGAGATGTCCATTTGTTACGAGATGGAACGAATTGCCTTCAAGCCAGCAGCTTATGAACGCGCCGCTGATACTATTGAGCTGCAAGGTGAAGAAATTGGCGAACGACTTAAACGTGGCGGTACGAAAGAGCTGGAAAAAATTGAAGGTGTCGGTCCAGCGATTGCCAAACATATTGAAGAACTCTTTAAACATGGATCATTCAGAGAATATGCGCGTTGTCGCCGAAACATGCCGGATGATGTTTTGACATTAACCACAATTCCCGACCTTGGTCCACATAAAGTAAGAATACTTTACGAAAAATTACACGTCCGAACACTAAATGATTTGGAGCGGGCTGCCCGAGAAAAACGCATCAGAAAACTGCCAGGCTTCGGAGTAAAAACCGAGGAAAAAATATTGCGTGGAATAGACTGGTTTCGTAAATCCAGTCAGCGGCGATTGCTCGGCGACGTTCTTCCATTGGCTCGAAGTATCGAACGACACTTAAAAAGTGCGCCGGGTATAAAACAAGCTGTCATGGCCGGTTCGGTGCGACGTCGTCAAGAAACGATCGGTGATTTCGATCTGGTGGTGACGAGTGATCAGCCCGCGAAAGCAATGGCCTCGATCGAGCGATTAAAAATGGTTAAAAAAATCCTGGAGCGCGGCCGAAGAAATATTGTCATCCAGCTCGAAAATGATCTGACTTGTGATGTGATCGTTGTGCCGAATGAATCTTTTGGGGCAGCGCTGCAGCATTTTACCGGCAATAAGGAGCATAATGTTTTATTACGAAAATTAGCCGGTGCCAAGGGACTGAAACTTAATGAATACGGATTGTGGCGCGGCAAAAAAAGACTGGCGGCCAAAACTGAAAAAGAAATCTATCGAGCGCTGGGTCTTCCTTATATCGAACCAGAAATCCGCTTGGCGACCGGCGAAATTGAAGCGGCAATTGCTGGAAAATTGCCCAATCTGTTGCCATACGGCGCTTTGCGCGGTGATCTACAAATTCAAACCAGTTGGACTGATGGACTAGCGACAATCGAACAAATGGCTGAGGCGGCCAGAATAATTGGATTGGAATATATTGTGGTGACTGACCACACTCGATCACTGGCTATGGTTGGTGGTTTGGACAGTAAGGGTCTTGGGGCTCAAGCACGCGAAATTGATCAGCTAAACCATCGATTAAAAACCGCGAAAATCAAATTCACCGTACTCAAAGGTGCGGAGGTCAATATTTTCAAAGATGGTTCGCTGGATTTGCCGGATGCCACACTCAAAAAACTGGATGTAGTCGGTGCAGCTATTCACTCGAACTTTAATCTGGATAAAAAAACCCAAACCGAACGACTTATTCGAGTCATGAAAAACCAACATGTTGATATCATCTATCATCCAACGGGTCGGATAATCGGACGACGTGAACCGATCGAGTTGGACCTGGATAAAATATTACGCACAGCGAAAGAGACCGGCACAGCCATGGAGATTAATGCCTCACCCGATCGAAGCGATCTTCAGACTACGCAGGTTCGATTGGCCGTTAAGCTCGGAGTAAAATTGGTCATAAATTCAGATGCTCATCGACCCGAACATCTCCGTTTCCTGGAATTGGGTGAGGCGATAGCGCGACGTGGCTGGGCAGAAAAGAAAAATATTCTCAATACCAAATCTGTTCAGGCACTAAAAACCTGGCTGACTAAACCCAAAAATCAAAGAAGATGAGCCAAAAAGCTGAAGGATAAAAGGCCACATCTAATCCCAACAAAAACGGATCTTGGCACTTGGTAGGGTGGGATATTGAAATCTAACGGAAAAAGTGTATTATGATCGTATTGTTTTTCTGAAGTCCTTGCCCGGATGGTGAAATTGGCAGACACAAGGGACTTAAAATCCCTCGGCTTCGGCCATGCCGGTTCGAGTCCGGCTCCGGGCACCATATAAAAATGGCGGATAACTCATCCGCTATTTTTGTTTTTCGCCGCCGAATAATCTCACTTTAAAGTCAAAAAATACCGATCCGACTAAACCAACTTTCATCATTTGGCCATTTTAAGTCAGTTCATATAAACTAATCGCAAGAGGAGTGATAATTTTAAGAGACTTCTGCAAAGGTCTCTTAAGCAAAAAACATGGAAATCATCCCTGAACAACAAGCGACTGAACACATCCTGGCGCCAGAACTTAAGGCAGAGGAGGGTCGTTTTGATAATGTCTTGCGGCCTAAAAAACTGGAAGATTTTGTTGGTCAGCAAAAAATACGAGAAAATTTAAATATTTTTATCGAAGCGGCCGGAAAACGCCGAGAGCCGGTGGAGCACGTTCTGCTGTATGGCCCGCCCGGTTTGGGCAAGACCACTCTGGCGCACATTATTGCCAATGAAGTTGGCGCTAATATTCGCACTACTTCCGGTCCGGCGCTGGAACGAGTTGGTGATATCGCGGCCATTCTGACCAATCTGGAACCGAACGATGTGTTGTTCGTGGACGAGATTCATCGCATGAATAAAATCATCGAAGAAGTATTGTATCCGGCCATGGAAGAATTCGCACTCGATATCGTCATTGGAAAAGGTCCTTCCGCCCGCACTGTTCGTCTGGATCTGCCACCTTTCACATTGATTGGTGCTACCACCAGGCTGTCACTAATTTCCAGCCCATTGCGCGACCGCTTCGGTGCTACGCATAAATTAAACTTCTACTCAGCTGACGAGTTGGCGACAATCATCAAACGCAATGCCAAAATTCTGGGTGCAGATATTGATGATCACAGCACGGATCTGGTGGCATCGCGAGCCCGTGGTACACCACGCATAGCCAATCGCCTACTGAAGCGTGTACGAGATTTTGCTGAGGTTAAGGCAGCCGGTCGAATCGATAATCAAGTGACCACCGCGGCTCTAAAAATGTTAGAAATCGATGAGTTGGGATTGGACCAAGCTGATCGCGTGATTATTGAAACCATTATTAATAAATTCGGTGGTGGTCCAGTTGGTTTGCAGACGCTGGCCGCTGCCACCTCAGAAGAAACCGAAACCATCGAAACTGTTCATGAACCATTTTTAATTCAACTCGGCTTCATTAAGCGCACGCCGCGTGGTCGTCAGGCTACACCTCGAGCCTATGAACACCTTGGACTCCCTTGCCCAGAGCAGGCTGGAGTAGCCGATAAACAAATGATTATCGCCTAAAAACTATGTCCTTTTCTCTCGGACTATTATTGATCCCTTATCTACTTGCAATCTTGCTGTTTTTGGTTTTGGCCGTGCTGAACGTCTACCATCTAATCCGTTACGGAGCGACAACTGGAACCAGTTTTGTGTTCACGTTTATTTTTATGGCCGGCGCGGTCATTATTGCTTTCGTTAGTTGGCAAATGTTGGCTCAAATAGACTGGACGACTAGCGTTGGTTTCTCGCTATACTCAAGCAGCGCGGCAGATCTGCCACAAATCTAAACATGAATCTATGCACATTGACGAATTGATACACAAAAAATCAGGTGAGCAGGTGGTCTTCTTCTTACGGCGACATATTATCGTTTTTATCGGCGGCATGCTTTTAATCATCTTCATGATGTTTATTCCGTTCGGTGCTTACTGGCTGATTAATGCTAATTGGCCGCAACTTCTCAACGATACTTTGATTGGTCCGATAATGAAGCTGGTGGCCAGCGCGTATTATTTCTGGGTTTGGCTGTTTCTATTTTCAAATTTTATAGACTATTACCTGGATGCCTGGATCGTTACAAATGATCGTATCTTGAATGTTGAGCAGTCTGGATTGTTCAATCGCACAGTTTCTGAGCTGGATCTAATCAATATTCAGGACGTCACTTCTGAGGTTCATGGTGTACTGCCCTTCTTATTTGGCTACGGTGATGTCTTTGTACAAACAGCGGCTGAAAAAAGTCGGTTCGTATTCGAGCAGGTACCGCAACCAGAAGAAATCCGTAAAAGATTGTTGATGCTGGTTGAAGAGGAACAAAAAAATCTACGAAGTGTAAATCGCCGGGCTGAAGAATAGGGTTCGGATTATTTAATATTTTAAAATACCGCTGGCAATAAACCGGCGGTATTTTTGTTATCTCGTTATAAACAATCACTACCACTGATAATTGTTCCAAACCCAATTGGCCACCAGCCGAGTGTCACGGAATAACTGGGTCTTATTATCAGATCCAAGTACTACAACTAAAATTGGTTTTTGACGCCGATCCATCATCTTCACTACCAAGTTCCATCTAGACTCATTCAAGTAACCGGTCTTACCACCCAAAACAATCAAACCATTTGTACTATCAACTAATAAATCGTTGGTGCTCTTAAGAGTATGCACACCATCGGTAGATCGAAATTCGTACTCGGCGGTTGAACAAATCTTACGTAATTCATAATGGTCCCAAGCTTCGATAGCCAATGCTGCAATTTCTCGTGCCGTGGAAACATTTAATACATCTAGGCCGGACGGATCGACAAAGACGGTTTTAGCTAAGCCGAATAATTGAGCCTGGCTGTTCATCTGAGCAACAAAATTCTCAACGCTCGAAGCTGAGACGCGAGCAATAGTATGAGCAGCATTGTTGGCTGAACCAACCAGCATAGAGTACATCAAATCGCGATAGGTCATTTCAGCACCAACCGGAACACGCAAACGTGCCCCACCAATTTCATCAACCGACTCGATGGTTTGTCGACTATCAAATAATCGATTGCTTTCAAGTGCGATAATCCCGGTCATTAACTTAGTAATAGAGGCGATTGGATGAAGACGATCCGCCTTCTCGGCTAAAAGTACGCGACGCGTTGGTGCATCTAACACAAATACTGAACTAGCTGTAACCTGAGAAAAATCAAACGATGTGCCAGTTATTTTCGTTGGTGCCAAGACGAGATCACGTTCAACTAAAGAACGCGGGCTGGAGTTCGTGTTACTCTCAACTACTTCGCCCGAGAGCACAAGACGGGCTTCTGTAGTGCCATACCACCACAGCTCATCATGTTCGAAACTGCCATATCGTTGTGCCCAATCCTCCAGATTTTGGAGACCAGTCGTTCGCTTCGAACGTCGAGCTAGCCAACTATCTGCTGTAAATAACGACTGCAAATCACCACGCTTGGCATAAATCGTCTTCAAATTCTGACGAGCTGCGGCCAAGGCAACGTCAGAAGATTGAACTAGGGGCTGATTTATTTCTTTCGAAAGTTCGTTCTGTGTGTCGCTGACAACTGTACCAACCCGCCACTCATGTGTGTTCCAAATCCAATTGGCGATGGTCTGAATATCGGAAAACATTGCCTCCTTAGAGGAAGCGCCTGACACAGCGATGATCAATGGATGACGATGTTTTAAATCCATCAGATTTATCACCATGTGCCAGCCGGAACTATTCAAATAACCGAGTTTGCCCCCGTAAACATACAAACCGTTGTTCGGATCAGTTAACAACTCATTTGGATTGATTATTTTGGCGCTCAGACCCGGAACAATATAAGACGATGTGGTTAATGCCCGACGAATTGCCACTTGATTCATGGCTTCAATCAAAATAGCGGCCGCCTCGCGCACTGTACTGATATTTCCTGACTTCACACCAGTTGGATCGACGTATTTCGTAGTCGAAAGTCCCCATTGTTGCACGGTATTATTCATGGCCAGGGTTAATCCATCAGCATCACGACCGATAGCACGACTCGAAGCCACAGTGGCATTATTCGCCGAGTCAGTCAGCATGGCGAACAATAAATCGGTGACGGTCACACGCGACCCAACCGGAACAGGCAATCGCACGCCTCCCACTTCATCGACTGAACTCATAAGCACTGTCCCGGTTAAGTTGGCTCCCAAGTCTAAGACGGTTGTGGCGGCAGTCAGCTTGGCGGCCACTGCGTCAGCCTGGGGTGAATCGGCATTCAATTCAAGCAGGGGTTGTCGCGATTCGGCATCAATAACAAAAATCGCCTGAGAACTAACCTTTGAAAAATCAAAGGCTGACCCGGAAATCTGACTTGGAATTAATTTTCCGGAGATCAATTGTAAAGCCCGCGGCGAGGAATCTGCCGAACCACGACGTGATATTGTCAGCGCATTTTTGGCCTCGGCTGTCCCATACCAGGACAATTCAGTGTGTTCACGATAACCGTACTGCGATGCCCAATCTTCTAAATCTAAAATCCCTGCGGTTTTTTTTGATTGAACCGGCAACCAACTAACCGGATCAAACAAATCCTGTAGATCAAATCGCTTGGTATAAATATTTTTTAATTCAGCCCGAGCCACCAGTAGCGGCTCATCAGCAGCCTGAGTCGATAATGTTGGCAGCGCTAAAAATACCGTGAGGGCTAAAGCCACAATCACGGCTGATCTTTTTCTAAAAGTACGGATCTGAAAATTCATGAAATAATTATGTAGACTGGAAATTTTCCAGGCAACGAACGTCTCGCGCTTCTGCTACCTGTCCCTTCTACCTGTCGAGGGTGACAGGCACTAACTAATATATCCTCTTAATTTCGGTTCCGGTGTAATAGTAACGAAGAATTTCCGTCCAGCTGGTGCCGGCTGCGGCCCGACCCAGTGCATCAGACGCCGACATTCCAACCCCATGACCCCATAAAGTCTTACCTTGATCGTAGGGTGTGGGCACAGATGTACACCAGGGTTTCGATCCACCCCAAACCTCCGACCAAGAACGCGTTCGCCCATCAGAGCGAGAAAAATATGGCGTAACCACTAATTGGCCACCATAAGTAACAACCGAA
>JAHJAU010000076.1 GCA_018813785.1 Patescibacteria group bacterium
AAAAGGGACAGGTAGACCTTCAAATCTATTTTCGAAACCGCCCCTCTGGGCATTTTTCTTTTAACTAGGTGCCTGTCACCCTCGACAGGCACGGGGGACAGGTAGACCTTCAAATCTGACCATGCTTAAAGTTTCATTAACAAAAAACGGATTCGATGGAATCCGCTTAGAGACTGAGACGTTTAGCGATCAAAAATCGCATCATAAATGGAAGGGACGAGTGAAATAACCTCGAAGGGATCTCGACCGGCTACTTCCTGCGCTGTCATTGGACAGGAATCGGTGATCCAAACGTGTTCGAATCCAGCATCTAAGAATCTCTTCCAGGACTCATTTTCCATCACACCGTGCGTGGCAAAAAGTGAAACTGAAGCCGCTCCAGCCGCGCGCATCACCTTGCCACACTCAATCAGCGTGAACCCAGTATGAATCAGATCATCGATCATGATGACGTGCTTGTTACGCGGATCACCTTCTTCGATCACCACCATCCGCCGGTCTTTATCATTCGGATCACGGGCTTTCCGGCAAATAATAAAGTCCCAATAGGTTTGCGGATCCCGCCGGGTGAACATCACCTTGAAACGGTTCCATGCCCCATAATCCGGAAAGCAGATCGCCACTTCTGGCAGGGAGCGAATTAGATTTTGCAGCAGATGCATACCGGTCTTGAATCGCGGCGTGATATTCGGACCGAAGTAGTGTCGGTTCTGCAAAGTGTGAATATCCCAGATATAAAGCGGTACTGGACCATGACCGGCCGGTGCAACCGCTGACAACATCTGCGCCAGAGTCGCCGCTGTGGCTACCTGACCCTCAGTGTCCACTCGCTCCATGGTGCCAGTCGGAAAATATGGCAACAAGATCTTGAATGAATGCGGGCAAAACTCGGCCAGGGCATAAATGACACTCATTTGCTCAAAAATAACTTCGGGCTTATCGAACGCCGCCAAAAAAACCACATCAGCGCCGATCATGTGATCTAAGCTATCGATCAAAATGTCGGGATAACCGTCGCGGAAACGCCCCCATTTGATAACCCCAAGCTCAATCAGTGGATCAGGCTCACACCCAACCGCGGTGGCTCGTCGCTGTTGGTTGGAATGGGCTACCAGAGCTCGAGCTACCCCAGTCATGTTCTGACAATGCAAAAGAATTCGCCGTCTCATTTTTTACCTCGCTGTTTTGTTTAAAGAACGATCAATTATAACCGAAGGAAAGAAGGTACCATATAGGATACCGATTAGGCAAACTAATGCCTGTCATCCTCGACAGGTAGTAGGGATGGGCACTAATAAAAAATCGGCACACGGGCGCCGACTCAGCGTGGTCTAAACGAAGGGATGTTTTTGCACTGTAAGAGTGAGTCCGGGAGACGGCTGATCTGGGATTTCGGTGAAAGTGACCGAAAAACCAACTGGATAATCATTGTCCACGACTGCGAAATGGGTTTCACAGCTCCAGCAGACGTAAATCTCACCACCCTCCTCTGCGTGCGTCGGTTCTTCCGGCATATACTGACCACCACAGCACGGAGTGTTGTTTCGATCAGCCTGACAGCGCTGAATCGTAACCTGAACCACTCGATACGGCATCTCTTCCTCCTGGCTAAAAAGAGCGCAACAAATATTTATATCAACCTAGAGGCCGGGTGTCAATACCTTTTTGAGGTCGCGTCTTTAATATTTAGTTTTAGGTTGAGCAAACAAACTTCCAACAAGTAGGGGGTTCTTGTTCTGCTTCATCAAGCAAAATAAAAAGATCAACTTCGACCTGTTCTTTTTGGTTTTACAAGCTCGACACCAAAGAAGCTGCCTCTGGTCTTTACAATTGTTCAGCTTTATTTTACGGTGCTCTCCTCGTGGTTCTTTCCTGCAAAAAGGGAGCTAAGATGAAAATCAATCGACCAAACCGCAAAGTCGCGCTGATCATCGCTGGTGTTGGTACCGCCGGCCTGCTCACCGCCCTGGCGCCGATCCAGGCAGTCCGAGCCACCGTCGGTGCGATAACCGCACTGCCCAGATTCATGCTGACCTGGCCGCTGCGAGCCACACTGTATCCACTCAAGGTGGCTCTAAAAACTGCTTACGCGGTTGTCCAAGTGAATCATCTGTGTGATCGCTTTCAAATAGATGAATAACCACTAATAATCCGATAGTCTAGCTTAAGACCTCATCGGATTTTTTAATTAGGAAGGATTGCGCGACAGGCGATAGGATTTAAAGCAAAAAATTTTGCTCTGGTTGAGGCGATCAATCAACCACAACACTGCTGACATCGACTCAAAAATCCATAAACCAAAATTCCGGCGTGCAGTATAATTAAAAATATGAATATCACTACGACCAAAAAATTGGCGAGCGGACTGATTTTTCTCCTGCTGGGAATAGGTATCGTTGTGCTGGCCGGACTAACGATTCAGCAATCTTTTTTAGAATCCAGACTTTTCGCTGTTGGAGTGCGTTTTCAAGAATTTCCTGACCTGGCAAAAAATTTTTGGCGAGGCGAGACCTCAATCCCTCTCGGCCTCCAACCGACGCGCTACTATTCTGATGCCTTTCCACTGGCCGGACGTTTGTATCTACCGTTCGGTCCCCTGCCGGCGGTGATCTTCATGCCACTGGTATGGCTCGCCGGCGATATTTTTCCAACTTTAACCGTCACTTTTTTACTGATCGTCCTGGCCGGTGGTTTAATGTTTGGCTTGGCTCAACAACAAGGACTAAAGAAAAAAGATGCCCTCTGGATCGCCGGTGCTTATGCTCTAGGTAGTGCCCTGACCCCACTGGCAATACCTTTATTTACCTCATGGAGCGTTCAACTACTGGCTAGCGTTTTTTTGCTGGCCGCATTATACGCACATTTTTCGCGACATAGTTCGTGGCTCACTGGTGGGCTGCTGGCTCTGGCTACCATTACCCGACCACTGTCTGTTCTGGGCATAGTGTTATTCGTGTTATGGAACGACCGAAAGTTAATTAAAAAACGACCCCGG
Source organism: Patescibacteria group bacterium (assembly GCA_018813785.1). Classification (GTDB taxonomy): domain Bacteria; phylum Patescibacteriota; class Patescibacteriia; order SG8-24; family SG8-24; genus JAHJAU01. Next base: position 2,996 of record JAHJAU010000076.1, read on the forward strand.
CGAGTGATCGAACTTCTTCTACCATTGATCCTGGCCGGGCTAATCATCGGCGGATACAACTTCGCGCGTTTTAATAATCCGCTGGAAACTGGTTATCACCTGCAGTGGGAATATAATCCGGCACTTGTTGAACGCATGGTGCACGGTGCTAATGACTTACGCTATTTGCCAACTAATCTGTGGTACTTCCTGGCAGCACCACCAAAAATCATTGATCACTTTCCGTTTGTTGTGCCGGATGCCATGGGTATGGGCCTGCTGTTTAGTTGTCCTTATCTTATCTATTTATTCGTCAGTCAAAACAAACGACGACTGTTGGCTCCGCTCGGCGCGGCCGCCATCGGTCTGCTTCCGGCACTAACTTACTATGCCAGCGGTTACTCGCAAATTGGCTATCGCTATGCGGTGGATGTCTATCCCCTGATTTTTCTGGCTTGGATCATGGCCTTGCACGGTCGATTACCTCACTGGGTCAAAGCTCTTATCTTTCTGGCTGTGATAACAAACATCACTTGGATGACTGTCTATTTTACCTAAATAACGGACGATTCTATTAAAAAAGACCGACCCTTAGGATCGATCAAGATCGCCTCTCTGGCGCTAGTCCCAATAAACCACGATGTCAAAGCCGCTGTCCCGGCCGCATCCATCATGCCAATACTCGATCGTGGGGCGCAGAGCAGCCAGGTCGCACTGATCAAAAACGATTGCCGCGACACCCTTCAGCTGGCTGATCTCGCAAACATCGTATCGGCGAAGTGCTCCTGTTGGACGCGGGGTGTAATCGACCGTGCTTTTGAGCTGCAGCACTACGGCGAAGTTGTAACCGGCAGTTGCTCTCTGCCGGATAAGCGGAGGAATCTGAGCAACGATCCGCTTCGCTGCTTCCATGTCTTCCTGCCTCTGCCGCTCGAGCTCCTGCTCTTGTCGATCTCTCTCTGCCTGACAGGCCTCCCTGCCTGCGTTGATGGCGTGCCCAGCAGCCTCTTTCAACCAAGAAACCTGCTCTGACATTTCATCCGCGTTGTCTGCATTGTCTACCATGACTCCCTCCTTGGACAGAACGAATAGTCTATTCTAGATAAAAAACAAAGCTTGTCAATAGCAAAGCCCTTGAATTTCAGCCTAAGCCACACAATGATGCTCAAAAATCGACGCAAAAAAAAGACATCGACTAAGGCGATGTCCGACCAAAACAGGATTATCCGCGACGGCAGTGACGCAGACGCTTTTCAAAACTCCAGGTCTGTTCCTCGCGCAGAGCAAAATCAGTGACGCCGGGGCAGTGCTGACAATAAAGATAAAACCGCAGTGTCCACCAGATTAAACTAAGCGGCTGAATATCATGATAATATTCTCCGATAACCAGCGCCGGACGGCCACATCGCGGGCATGGTTCGCGTACCGCTTCAGCATAATCGCCGGCGGGCGCGATCAACTTGCCGCTGGTGGTTAGGCTCTGACCAGAAAAAACTTCGGGGATAAAGAACGGCTCGCACCAATCAATGAGCCCCTGATCATCGAGCTGATAACTTCGGACAAAAAATGCCGGAGGTACGATGCCTGAGTACTGGGCGCGATCACCCAGCAGTTGTCTTTCCAGATCCAAAACTTTATCAAGCTGTAGCACCTCGCCATGTCGGCGATTGGCGCGCGCTTTTTCCAGACGTGATTGCGTTTCCGATGGATTAATGACCAAACTCGGTGGCTTAGCGGTGCTACTCATGTCGCCTCCTATTAAAAGGGTAGAGCGCATTAGGCAAGATCGTCAATTTAAATCTGGAAAAAAGAAACAAAAAACAGCGGCCAAACGCTGTCTAATAAAAGTTTTATTCGGACTGAACGGTGTTATCTGTTGCGAACACCGCGTCGACGACTCTTCTTTGGCTGTCGAAGTAGTTCTATCTTTTCACGCAACCAAGTCAGTACTTCACCCGGCTCTCGATTCTGTCGTCGGAAAAACATTTCAACGGCTTTCCGGGACGAAGTCGGTCGAATGACGGGTGTTGGCACAGAGGATTTGGAGGCGTACATAATCCACATGCCAGTCGCCTCAACAGAGGTTTGAATACCCGCCGCATCGATAAAATAGACGATGCTCATGCCTGAGTCCGGACCATCGACACCGAAAATAAAGTGCCGTCGTTTTTCCGCCAGCAAGGCTAGGGCCTGCCGCCCTTCTTCCCCCGCCAAAAAAGCATCAAGTTCAGAGGCGGCCTGAACGATCGAGACTTCCTCCTCGGTAGTTAGTACTCGATACAATCGCTCTATGGGTGATTCTGATGTAGTCACGATCATCCATCCTTTTTTAAATGTGCATCGACACGTTAACCTCTTTTTGGAGACGGTGTCAAGACAAGACCCCGAACTCACACCCGGAGATTCAAAGAATTTAAAGATCGTGTTTCGACTTTTAGTGTCGCCGTTAGTTAGCTACGCGCCGAAAGATCTGTCTGCTCATCGGATCCGTAAGTCGCACCCACCAACCCAACTTCATCTTTTTCTCCTTCGGTTCGGTAATTATTGTCCGATCTATCCTCGGAGCCACATCCTGACTTAAAATGTGCTTTTGAAGATAAAAAGGGTAAGAAACTACAACGTCACTCGTCAACCCTGTCGATCCTAGAACCTGCTATTTAAACAAAAATACTGCTTTGTGAAGCAATATTTTTGTGAAGTTAACCTCGGGACAGCTTTAGAACTTCTCCCTATTCCGCTAGCCGCGTCGAAAATTATAATGATTAATCTCCTCGAGTGTCTCGAGAGTTAACCTGACGGACGGATTTTCTGTATTTTGTAGAATCAATCTTTCTCCAAATTCTTCATACAATGGTGTCAGAAATTCATCAGCCCAAGATGGCGACAAAGAATTGATGCCGGCAAAATCAACAATCACGTCTTCACCTATCGAGACGGCCGCCAGTGACGGCCGGAAAGCGTCAAAGGAATTTTTGCCCGATGGTCTCGAAGTTAAGACAAAACCAAATTTTTTTACTTCAATTATCATATTCGCGAAATTAAAATTCTATCAGTGCCAGACAGCCTCGAATCGGAACCGAAGCTTTCCTAATTGATATTTCATCGCTCCGCTTGGCAATCTCCAATTCGCTATCACCACTCAGAAATTTCAATGTTAAACCGTAGGCGACGATAACTTTCCTGGCATATTTCAACCCATTGCCACGGTGTTCGGGTGAACGTCCGGTCACTATTTCTGTAAAAGCAACCCGCAGTGCCTCCGCATCATCGACAATGTTCGGTCTCACGACCTGCAATGTTTTTTTGATTCCACGCCCCCGGTCAGCCAAGACTAAAATTCTCTTTCCTAAATCATAAGCAAAAAAAGAACCCAGTATGTCGGGCCAATTACCGATGTTATGATCAAAGGAGTTGTTACCAATTTCTCCGGCAACGGAAGTGACTAGGGATGATATCTCTTTAGTGGAATCATTTCTATCTAGCATCACCGCCATTTTCTCTAACCGAATCCTAAATAATTCCGAGTTCGGACAATAAAAATCTTCTGGTAATTCAATCGGTTCATCGGCACTGGCCCAATCTAAGGCAAGTCGGTAGATACCCCGACCAAGCCGCGCTAAATCAGATAACGCATACTGCCTGTGACCGCCGGGGGTAACGTAACTAGCCTTGAAGTGGCCGCTCTCGTCCCAGCGCCTCAAAGTCTGCTTAGAAATACCCAAATATTCAGCAGCTTCACTAATCGACAAATAAATTGACATAAACTTATACATTTATACCCCTAATTATACAAAGTTATACATATTTGTCAAATGTATACAAAGCTGGGTTTCGTTTGAATATTATAAGTTAAGCAAAAATACCGCTAAGCTAAAGGATATTTTTATAGGGTCAGTCCTTGCCCCACCTCGACCCCGCTCGATTTCCATAGTTGCATCTCCAATGAAAACACCACCCATTTAGGGGTGGTGTTTTCATGGGGTGGCCAACCCTCCTTCGTCCCGCTTTACGCGGTACTATGGAAGGGCACGGCGGGAATCTATATGTTCGATTCCCCTTGATGACACAGACACAAAAACACGACCCATTTCTGGGTCACGTTTTTGTGGGGTGGCCAACGGGAATCGAACCCGTATTAGCAGGACCACAACCTGCTGTGTTAACCGTTACACTATGGCCACCATGATTTAATTTAGTGGTGTCCCCGGAAGGATTCGAACCTTCGGCCTGCTGCTTAGAAGGCAGCCGCTCTATCCAACTGAGCTACGAGGACTTGTCGTGGTAGACGCAGAGTTTATCTCTGCCCAGCCAATGAAATTATTGATAGGCGGAGGCAAGCTCCGCAGCTACATGAGTGGGTAAGCTCTGCCACCGCAAACATCACGGCCATCCTTCCAATTCCACGGCAGGAGAATAACAGAAAAAAACCAGCCGGTCAATCCTCTTTCTCTTCTTTTTGCTTTCGATTATTCGCTGACTGCAATCCAGCTCGTCGACCCTTACCATGATATTCCGCGTACACCTTTTGAAGATGACGATCGGTCAAATGTGTATAGACCTGTGTCGTGGTGATTGAAGAATGTCCCAGCATTTCCTGAACACTTCTAATATCAGCACCATTACGCAACAAATCTGTGGCAAAAGTATGTCGCAGCACATGCGGAGTAATGCGCTTCGTAATACCGGCTCGACGTGCGTATCGTTCCACAATGCGTTGCACGCTCCGAGGAGTCAAACACCGTTCGGAATCACGACCATCAGCCGCTCGATCATGATTAACAAATAAATACGGCTCGGGGTCATGACGATGAGCCAGATACTCCTTAACCCAAAAGCGCGCCTGGTTGGAAATAAACACGACGCGTGGCTTATCACCCTTGCCACGCACAGTAAATTCATCGCGACTCAAATTCACCATATCCTTAGTTAAAGAAGCCAGCTCAGAAACACGCAGACCGGTCGAGAACAAAAGCTCCAGAATTGCTTTGTCGCGCAATTTAATAAGCGATAAAGCATCGCTGGGTCGCGCTAATCCATGCTCGTCAACGGTTGGCGCCTCCAGCAATCGATCCAATTCATGAGCCTCCAAAAATTCAACGATCCGCTGCGGCATTCTGGCCAGCTCAATTTTTTCTGGCGCCAGCGCTTTAATATCACGTTTAGCTAAATACTTTAAAAAGGATCGAAGAGCAATTAAATGATAGTTCTGCGTGTTCTTTTTAAGTGTTTGACCACGCTCGTCTTTGAGTCGGTTTAACCAAACCCGATATTTCCGCACGTGATCAAGAGTTATTTTTTGCGGATCCAAACCCTCGGTCCAGATAAAAAAACGGTGCAAATAGAAATCATAATTACGAACTGTCTTTTCTGACCGTCCGCGCTCAACCTCCAGATACGTCAAAAAATCACCCAATAATGTCGAAGTTTTTGCTGATAAAGCCATAAACCAACTGTTAAGTCCTCACAATTATACGACACATTTACTATAAACGAAATGCGAGGAGTGACTTGTCAAATATATTAAATAATGATAGGGTGTCCCAGTAATGAATGTAATTTATGCGCTCGCCTGGCCTTAAGGCTGGACGATCCGTTAAAGCCACATTTTGGCAAATGTATGTTAGACAAGAAGAAAAAAGATCGGATTATCGCTAAACATCAGACACATGGAACCGACACCGGCTCGCCACATGTCCAAATCGCCATCTTAACAGCGGAAATTAAAGAGCTATCGAATCACCTTCTCGAGCACAAAAAAGACTTCTCTTCACGAAAAGGACTGCTGCGCAAGGTTAGTGAACGACGCCGACTAATGAGATATCTAAAAAGAGAAGAGCCGAAAGCATACGAAAAGTTGATGGCCGACCTCAAACTAGAGTAATTACAAACGCCGGCTTTTTCCGGCGTTTTTGGCTTAACAGAATAGCCTTTTTATGGCCACTGAAACCACTAAACCAAATATTAAACACCCCCATCAGCGCGTCGGTGTTTTTATCGACGTGCAAAACATGTATTACTCGGCTAAAGCTCTCTACAACCGCAAGGTTAACTTTGGTGAGATTTTAAAAACTGCCGTAGCTGATCGCCAGCTCATTCGGGCTCTGGCCTATGTGGTTCGGGCTACTGGTGAAGAGGGTGCGTTTTTTGAAGCGCTAAATCAGCGTGGCATCGAAACCAAAGAACGCGAACTTCAGGAGTTTCATAGCGGCGTCAAAAAAGCTGATTGGGATGTCGGTATCACCGTTGATGCTATTCGTATTGGTGAAATTCTGGACGTTGTTGTGCTGGTTTCGGGTGATGGAGACTTCGTTGAATTAGTCGAATATCTAAAGCATCATGGTAAACAAGTTGAGGTCGTTGCTTTTCGTAAATCCACCTCATCGCGCTTAGTAGCAGCTGCTGACGCTTTCGTTGACTTGGACAGCGATCCAAAATATCTTATCGGCAGTGCTGGTCACAGCATAAATCACTCGATTTCTGACCGAACAGAAACAAAGGACCGATTAGAAAGCAGTGGGGATAGCTTCTGGATAAAACCACCACAAAAAAACACGCCGCGCCCGCCAACTCGCACTTCAACCACCAAGAATACTCGCAAACCAATAAAAAGAACTAAAAAATAAACTAAATAATTAAATTAGGGGTTCAAGCCGACACGAACTCATCTCATTCGGACGATGTCTCCCTCTTCGTCTTCCTCTCTTCACTAAAGAGTGGGTGATGAAATCGGAGAGATCCGACTAATAATCATTAAAACTGCCGCGCGAAGATTCGCCCGAAGACACGTAGACCAACACGGATTGGAATGAACTATCCGAAGGTCTAAAGTTTTCCGACGATTCGAGATGGCGGCAGTATCTACGTATGGAAATACGTCGTTTCGAAACTCTGTGGGGAGGAAAAACCCTCACAATCGAAACTGGTAAATTAGCCCATCAGGCGGGTGGCTCTTGTACCGTACGCTACGGCGATTCGGTCATTTTAGCTACAGCTACTATGTCTGAAAGTGCTCGCGAAGGGATTGACTTCTTTCCCCTCTCTGTTGATTACGAAGAGAAAATGTACGCTGCTGGAAAAATCAAAGGCTCGCGTTTCATGAAGCGCGAGGGTCGACCAACCGATGAGGCTGTCATGACTGGTCGTATGATTGATCGTGCTCTCCGACCGCTCTTTCCTTATGAGGTGCGACATGAGGTACAAGTAGTTATCGAATGCTTATCAGCTGATCTGGAGAATGACACCGATATTCTGGGTATGGTCGGTGCTTCTTGTGCGCTCGCTATTTCGAACATTCCTTGGGAGGGTCCAATCGCCGGCATTCGCATCGGTCGAATTGGTGGTGAGTGGGTTATCAACCCAACTTTCGAAGCTCAAACCAAGAGCGATCTTGATGTTATCGTCGCCGGCACCCCGGATCGCGTCCTTATGCTTGAGTGTAATGCTCAGGAAGTAAGCGAAGAAGATCTAAATGCCGCTATTCAATTTGGCCAAAAACATTTACAAGAAGTGATCAAATTTATTGGGGAAATAGTTGCAGCGATTGGTCAACCGAAAATTGATTCAAAAAAATTGATGGGGTTTGAAGAGGGATTGGAAGAAGAACAGTATAAAACTCGACAAGAAGCTATTGCTAAAACTCGTGAGTTTTATATGCCACGTGTTGAACAATCATTATTTGCTTCAACCACCGGCTCAAAAACTGAACGCCGTGACGCCATCAGGAAAATAAAAAAGGAAACAGCTAAACATCTCGAGGGTCTGAATCTGAATGAACGAGCCGTGAACGCCGCACTCGATGCTACAGATAAGATGACTGATGAAGTGGTCTCACTAGCTATCGTCGAACGCAATCAACGAGTTGATGGTCGTTCACTAACAGATATTCGACCACTTATTTGTGAAGTGGGACTGTTACCACGAACCCACGGCTCGGGATTGTTTTCCCGTGGCGCAACACAGGTGCTGTCAACGGTAACTCTGGGTGGACCAGGTGACGTACAAATCCTGGACGGCATGGACGATAATGGCAAAAAACGATACTTCCATCACTATAATTTTCCTCCTTTCTCGGTCGGTGAAACTGGTCGCCTGGGTGGTGGTGGTCGACGCGAAGTTGGTCACGGTGGTCTGGCAGAACGTGCTTTAGTTCCGGTTTTACCGGAAAAAGAGGCCTTCCCATACACAATTCGGGTCGTTTCCGAAGTGTTTACTTCAAACGGCTCCAGCTCACAAGCCTCGATTTGCGGCTCAACATTGGCTTTAATGGATGCTGGTGTTCCGATCAAGCAACCTGTGGCTGGTGTGGCTATGGGTCTAGCTTCAACCGAAGATGGTCGCTACAAAATATTGACCGACTTACAGGATTTAGAAGATGGTAAGGGCGGTATGGACTTCAAGGTGGCTGGTACTCGAAATGGCATAACTACGGTTCAGCTCGACACCAAGACTAAAGGATTATCAAAAGACATTGTCTCTGAAACTCTACAGCAAGCCAAGGATGGTCGCTTGCGCATTCTGGATGCAATGACCGCCTGCATCGCTTCACCGCGACCGGAATTATCGCCGTATGCTCCTCGCATCGAAACTTTCATGATCGATCCAGAACGAATTCGCGATGTTATCGGCCCCGGCGGCAAGGTGATTAATGAAATTATTGATGCCACTGGCGTTAGTATCGACATTGAAAATGACGGTCAAGTGACTGTTTGCTCGGCCAATGGCGAAGCAATGAAACGGGCAATTGATTGGATCCGTGAACTAACTCGAGAAATTGAAGTAGGTGAAATGTTTGAAAACGGTAAAGTGGTACGTATTATGGATTTCGGTGCCTTTGTTGAACTGGTGCCTGGACAAGACGGCATGGTACATATCTCAGAATTAGCCCCTTGGCGCGTCAATAAAGTTACAGACATTGTTAATATCAACGATGTTATACCAGTAAAAGTAGTTGAAATTGATGACATGGGTCGCGTTAACTTGTCGCATAAACAGGCGATGAAAGAACTCGGACGTGAACAGAAAATGCCAGAAGGCTATGAGATACGCCCACCAAATAATCATCGTGGTGGTCCGCCGCCACGACATGGTGGTGGCTCCGGCAGTCCTCGCCCACCACGACCATAATCGATCACGACTAATAAAGTGATCGATAAGTAATTCAATGGTTGAAATTACAACCACAATCAAAAGTCACAATGAAAGAGGTGGCGGACTAATAGCCGCCGCCTTTTTCTGGTCTGTTTTAATTATTGTGGCGATCATCGTGCTAAGTGCTAGTTATTTATTTTTGGGAACACGCGACACTCTGCTTAACCTAGTACCAAACGATGTAATAATTTATGCGCACGCCCAAGGATCACCTGTCAGCTTTATACAAAAAATTGACCCTGCATTAAAAAACCTACACCCAGTTGAAGCTGCGGCCTTTGCTGTGTCAGAAAAAGAAGGTCTACATTGGCAGGTGCTACTTCGCTGGGGTCGCTTGCTTGAGGCAACCGAAGAAGAACAAAAAATGCTTGAGCAATCTGGAGCTCAAAAAATTGCTGATCGAACCTATTTGCTGGGAACAGTCGAGCAGCTGGCGCTAAAGGAGGCTAAGTCACTGGCCGATGACAAAATAATCTCTCGGGCTCTCGCCAGTATGAGAAGCGTGGCACGCATACAAGCTTATCTAAAACTTGACCCGACGACTGACTTAATAAGTGAACAAATAGCCGAGTCTGAGCAAAACTCTACTGATTCTTCCTTTGTGATAGCTGTTAATAATTTAAATAACCTCGATCAAATCAGACTATTAACGACTGATATTAGAACAGCCAGCGCCTCGAGATCATTCCGAATTCCCGCTACTTCTCGACAACTCTCAGAATTACCTATTTTAAGACCACCTATTGGTTTAAGCTCAAGTAGGTCATTTTCTCTGTCCGACCCAACCATTAATCTGATGGGAATATTAATGTCAGACATTGAGACCAAACGGATATTATATGGTGTTCCAGAGAGTGATGAATTGCTGTTAGCTAAGCAAAATTTGAAAGATTTACTGGCTGAAAAAATGTCTTTAACCATCGAAGATGGTCTTAATACAGATAATCAAATTAGATTCTCTCTTTATTTGCCTGAAATTGAACCAAATAAGCTTGGAGCGGCTATATCTAAGCTCTTTGATGCCTCCCTGCCCGATATTTCTATATTTGAACGTCCAGATGGTCAAAAGGAGCGTGAATTTATTCTTAATCCAGGCCAATACGCTTATTCACGCATTGCCCAGAGTGAAATTCAATATATAAAAATAATGGAAAGCCCTGGCTTAATCTACCCTATAAAGGGGTTTGGAACAGGAGTAATCATCGCTTCTGACACAGAAATGCTTCTTTCGGGTGAAAATTCGCTAATTGATAAAACCAGACAAAAAGGATGTTTGCCTGGAGCAAAAAATACCATCTCTCTTCAAAACACTGATATTTTGAGTGATAAGTTGCCATTTTTAAGGTTATTTTTAAACGAGAAACAGCTTAAAAACCTTATCATTCAACAGTTTGTGGATAAACTAGTAGTTTTTTGTGGATAAAATAGGCTATTTGTGGACAACTTAACTAAGCCTACTCAATGTGAGTACAAAAGTTATTCACAAGAAGAAAAAATATTAATCAATTCATCCATTTTTTTGGCTAAAATTAAATATTTTTATCTTCACTAATCATGGTTGTTAATTTCTATAATTACTGGTATACTGAAATAGCAAAGTTAGTTCATTTTAATTAGAGAGAAATGTTTCTGATCACTCGGAAGTATTTCCCTCTTCTTTACTACTCCTTCACCAGTTTTAAAATCAAAACAAAATTTCAAAGCCTCGTGTTGGTATCCTCCTATTTCCCTTTGGGGGCTCTGCCGTGGAGTGGTTGAGAAGTTAAGTTCCTTTCTACCGCTGGTCTATATATTCATCCGGGCGCATTGCCTCTTCTTCGTTTAAAAAAGAAAAACAAAAAATAAACGAGGGGAGAAGAGACACTGCGCCCGACCGATGGATTCAAACCAGAGGTTGCGGCGTATGAGTTGCCAATAGTCTTCTAAATTGGGCGACATATACGCCGCTTTTCATTTTGCTAAATTCAACGGAAAGCATCCAAACCTACCGGAGCTCAACAAATTTGTCAGGCTTCTGTGACACTATTTAACCTAGGGGCATTGCCAAATTAAACTTTTTAATATAGCATTTTCGATATCAAGTATTGATCCCCGAGTCCATGAACAAAGACTTTTTAAATGAGATGAAACAGCTCCTAACCGAAGAGAAAGAGCGGCTGGAAAGTGAGCTGGCTCAAATATCGACCAAGAACCCTAGTGCCGAGGGTGACTTTAAAGCCGACTTTCCAAATATTGGAGATAAAGAAGATGAAAATGCCGAAGAAGTGGCAACTTACAGCACCAATCTAACACTAGAAAGGACGCTTGAATCTTCACTTCGCGATGTCGAGTCGGCCTTACAACGATTTGAAAGTGGTACATACGGCACTTGTAAATATTGCGGTCAGGAAATCGCTGAAAAGCGTTTGCGAGCGCGTCCCGCATCCAGCTCATGTATCGAATGCAAGAAAAACTTCAAGATGGAAGCGTAATCCACACTGATCAGATTGTTCAAAAACGAAAACCACGGGCACCAGTCCGTGGTTTAGGCATTGTGTTAATATTATTTGCCATAGATTTAATTGCCAAACAATATTTTATCATTACTAATTCGAGTTATGGCAACTGGTGGTTCAAATTTAAATTGTTTTATAATGAGGGGATTGTTTTTAGTTTGCCCGTACCAAATTGGGTTTACCTACCAATCGCGCTGGTAATTTTTTTAATATTTATACTCCTGCTGACACGGGCGGTGAAACACGATACTGCTTCCATTCTGGGACTAATGTTCGTAATTTCAGGTGCTGGCTCAAATCTATTAGATCGTTTCGTCCACGGCGCAACAATCGATTACTTATTGTTTTTTGATCGCTCAGCAATAAATATCGCTGATATAATGATTGTTGTCGGGGTGATTTTATTTATTCGAGCAAGAAATGCCGATCAGAAACTCGGCTCTCACCGACGAATTAAAGCTACATCGAAGGACATATTCAACTGAGTTTCAAATTGATTAATCAACCAAAAATTTGACAGACGGAAAAAATTTCACCAATCTCTTATCAGCACCTTGAAAGCAAGGAGTTTAAAATAATGACTGGCAAAGTTGACGTTCGTAAACAACTGGCAGATTGTCTGAGAGAGGTTCATGCGGCGGCGTTGGCGGAAGAAGAAGCCCGTCGCCGATTGTATGAATGCAAAACTCGAACAGCGAAAATCTTGCATGAGGCTAGAAAAATCTGTCGACATAAACGATGCCTGCACGTTGAAAGTCAGGCCTACATAACAGAGGCGAACAGTTTTCAGGCTGTAGACATCGTGGTCTGTAACGAACCCAGACGAATCTGTCTGGATTGTGGTCTGATAGAAAAGGGCTATCTCGACGCCCGATTCAAAGACGATGGTTCAGTTAGCTCGTGGGTCAGAGTCGAAAAAAACAGCAGTAGAAAAAAGACGAAGCAGCTGCTGGCCGATCAAGAAAAGCTCGCTGACCAATCAGCACGATTCAGTACGATGAAGGATCAACCGGCAGTAACAATTACAGTTGAAGCTGTAAGAAAAATACTGTTTGCTGGAATTCGTCTTTCCGATGCTTGTAGTGGCTACCTCGAACCAGAAGATGTTTACGTGTTGTGGCTAAAATACGGCGCGCCGATCACGCTTGATTAAAGCCAATCGCCAGTTAGTTTAGCCAGCAACGTCAATAACAATTCAAAAACAAGCTGTCTTTTCAGACGGCTTTTTATTTTTTAATATTTCCTGATCACGGCTGTCACTACCCCGGCTATCTTTAATTCTTTTGAGGATTTAATCGATTTATAACGCGCGTTAGCTGGTTTTAATATAAACCAATTTCTCTGTTGTTCGTAGTATCTCAAAGTCCATCGCTGATTAATT
>JAHJAU010000077.1 GCA_018813785.1 Patescibacteria group bacterium
CCGCGGGCGAAGCGGCCAAGAAGGCCTCGCGGCCGCCGGACTACCGCCAAGTCGGGACCGGCCTGGCACGTTTCATGAGCCCGCTGGCCATCGAGCTCAAGCGGAAAAAGAAGCGGCTGAAGCGCGAGGCGGACGAAGCTGCGCATAACGCCGCGCGCCGGGCATCGGCCGCCGGCAAGAAGGAGAAGGCCGGCAAGAAGGAGAAGGCCGGCAAGAAGGAGAAGGCCGGCAAGGACAAGGCCGGCAAGCAGAAGGGCGGTGGCAAGAACAAGAAGTAGCCGCCCCGATCCCAACGACAGGCTGCCCCGACCCGCGGCAGTCAACACTCCCAAGCGGGTCAAAAACTTAAACGCCAGACGATGCTTGTCGCCTGGCGTTTAAATTTAATCGGTTGGGCAGAGATAAACCCTGCAGCTACAAACATCTTTCATATCCAATCTATATCCGGAGGGGTGGCCGAGAGGCTGAAACGCTCGGCTAACTCCAGGGCGAACTGAAACAATGCATCCTGAACTCCTGGATTACGCCAAGCCCAGATCTCAAAATACCTCCACTGGGCATTATCATGCCCCCTTGCCAGCAGACCCGGAAGAATCTCCGGTCTGCACCCAGATAAAAGAACCGATTCCAACAAGCTTCATGAAATTCTCTCATGCACTCCGGCGAACCCGGTGAGTAGAACCGCAGACCGAAATTACCATGGAAACAGTCCGGGCAAGATATCCCAAGCCTCTCCTCCATGTCTCTACCCCTTCAAAAAACAACGCTAAACTATAACTATTTTCATCTATTTTGTCGAGATGATCTCCTAAAATTCTTAGATCGCCCAGCTATAAATTACACCAAATTTATTATAAATATTCTCCTGCTATAATGACCGCGCTATGAAAATTGTAATTATTGGCGGCGGGGCCTCTGGTTTGATGGCTGCTACCGCCGCTCGCGAAACAAATCCAACTGCTGAGATTGTCATCCTGGAAAAGAATGAAGCAATCGGCAAAAAACTACTGCTTACTGGTGGTGGTCGTTGTAATGTCACCACTGGATTAGACGATATTCAAGCTGTCTTAAAACATTATCCGCGCGGCGCGAAATTTTTAACGTCTGCCCTGCATCGTTTTCCACCTGCGGCCACCCGAAAATTTTTTGAAAAGCAGGGAGTGCCATTAAAAACCGAAGCCGACCAACGAGTCTTCCCTCAATCCGAAGATGGCCGCGATATTGTCCATGTTTTTACCAAACTGTTTGCCCGATCCCAAATCACTGTAAAGAACGGCGCGACAGTTGAGCGAGTTGAAAAAACACCTGATGGCTTTCTGCTTCAATTACGTGGTGGAACCAAACCACTCACCGCTGATCATCTCATTATCGCTACCGGCGGCCAGGCCTATCGACAAACCGGTTCAACTGGTGACGGTTATGCTTTTGCTGAATCCCTTGGTCACTCGCTGACTGATCTGCATCCAAGTTTGAGCAATCTCAAAACGCAAGAAAAATGGCCGGCCAAGTTGTCCGGTGTATCGTTCGCTCGCGCTCGCTTGATGGTAAGTAAAAATAAAAAATTGGCTCAATTGGGACCTTTCTTGTTTACCCATCGTGGTATCAGCGGCCCGGCGGTATTTGCTCTTTCGGCTCTCATCGCCAAAGAAAAAATCACCGCTCAACAGCCACTCAAAATTAATATTGATTTATTTCCCGATGAGTCAAACGAAAAAATACTGACTCGCCTGCAGATGCTGATTGCTTCAGCCAAACAACGTGCTTTTTGTAACGTACTGGCCGAACTAATACCTAAATCGCTCGCTCAGCTGGCTTGTGGTGAACTGCAACTTAATCCAACCTCACACTCTGCCGAAATCAGTAAAAAGGATTTGCGTCGACTGACTGACTGGCTCCGAGCCATTCCGCTCCATATAACCGATCGCACAGCCGGTGAAGAATTTGTAACCGCTGGCGGTATCGAACTGACCGAGGTCAATCCTTCGACCATGGAGTCCAAACTTTGTCCAGGTTTATTTTTTACCGGCGAAATTCTGAATATGGACGGCTTCACTGGCGGTTTCAATCTTCAGGCCGCTTGGTCTACAGGTCACCTAGCCGGCACCAACGCAGCTAAATAAAATCTTGAGAATTAAATTACTCTTTTGTCGGAGAATGACATAATTATGTTTAGCTTATCTTTATGTTGAGTGAAAAAAATTTATCGGATCAAAGACAAGTGGATGTTTTGGATCAAAAGAGTCGAGAATCTAGAGTAAATGATTCCAGGTTGTCGATAGCTTGGAAGCAGGAGCGTTTAGCAAAAATTAAAGATAATTTAGCTAATTTAGATCAGGTTACTGATAAGGTTGAATCGACCCAATCTCCGGAAAAATACTCGGCAGAAATAGCTGAAATTGAGGAAACATTGGAGCAACCAGTGACTGAATCAAGTCAGTTATTGATCCAAAAACAAATCGAAATAGCGGCCGAATTTTCAAAAAATCAAGCCAAGGAACGACGAGAGTTGCAACTTGAGGCGGCGGCGCTAGAGTATTTTTTCGAAACCTTGCCTGATAGCGAGACTCGGATCGAAACACCCATGGATGCCAAGTGTGAGGTGGCTATCGTGGTGCCGGCTTATGGGGAAAGAGAGCATATTTTGCAGCAGATAGAATCTCTAGCCCAACAGGAAGGAGTGTCTCCAGAACAGTTTGAGGCGATTTTCGTTATTAATAATCCTGGCGAGGAGCCGGTGCGCGACCCAAAACTAAGTGATGCTCAATATGAACGAAAACTAGATCAATATCATAAAGCGATTGTTGAAAATCAGGAAACTTTAAAATTATTTCGTTTTATCAATGGTGAAGATATTGAGGTTGATGTCTCTGAAGATGAGTTAGAAATAATTAGCCAGATTTGGAAATCAGGCCTCAGACTACATACTATCGATAAATCTAGTCCTGGAAGAACTTTTCCTTCTGGCGAAGCTAATGTTGGCAGTGCCCGAAATCGTGGTGTGGCCGAAGCCGCAGTACGGTTTTATGAAAACGGTCAAAACGGCATTATTGGTCAGTCTGATGCTGATAGTTGTTTCACTCCAGATTATTTAGCCAATCTGATTAAAACTTTTTACGAACGACCCGAATTAATTGGTCTGAGTGGTGATTTGGAATTTAAGGCATCAGATCAGGATGCCTGGCTAATGCAAAAAATTGCTCGGCAGGCAGAGTTTGAACATAAATATTGGCGATTGTTAGCTGGTTTGAGTAGTCAAGCTGAAATCGGACTTTCTGCTGGTCAAAAACAGATTTTGACCAAAGGAGTCCATTTTTCCGGAGCTAATATGGCCAGTCGATCGTTAGAAGCCGCGGCGGTTGGTGGTGTGCCAAAATTATCAGGTGGGGAAGATCCAGCGTTTGGTGAGCGGTTAGCAGAAGTTGGTCAGGTTGAGAGCGTTCCTGAAGTAAAGGTAATTACAGCTCAGCGTTTTTCGGCTAGAACGGCCGAACATGCCGGTCATGGTCAGCAACTCCTTAAACAGTTGGATTTATTACAATCGGGTGAACAATCTAAAATAATGAGCCCGGCAAGCTTTATTGAGAACAATCGCTTGCGAACTGACATTGAGACAGCCATAAAAGAAGGTCAAACATCAGTTGATAATTTAAGAAAGATCTGTCAGATAAATGGTGCTCCTCTAATGGATGAACCTGATTTAATTTTATTTAGTAAAAAGTTGACTCAAAATCTTGATTTAGAGAAATTGAGAAATGATCCAGACCTGAAAGCTGTTATGGAAAAAGTTAAAAAGCGTTCGGATACCTTGCTCCCAGAAGTTTCCTTTGATGTAGCACTAAATCAATTAGTAGATAAATATTGCATCGACCCGGAAATAGAAAAAACTTATCAAGCTAAGTTAGAGGCTATAACGGCGGTGGAAGATCAGGAAATAGATAATCGTCGATCCTTAATGAAATCCATGCTTGAGATTGTTTTTAAAGACCGACCAGAAAAGGTGGATGCTGAATTTTTGATCGCTACTTTACGCCAACACGCCACCGAACTTAATCTTTCGGCTGAGCGAGTTAAACGATTTGAAGATGGTCGAAGTAATTTAGATGTGCTGGCAAAAACAATTAATCAAGCTTCTGATGCTGTGGACGCTTTTCTTATGATAGTAAATATTTTTCCTGAAAGTTTAGCTGAGGTGAAAAATTTTCCAGAGAGGCACCAACAATTACGGCTACAGGCTCTGCAGGAAACGGCTCAATTGAAAAAAAATTAATAAAAACTATCTGACGCTTTTTATTATTTAGGAAATGATATTAGTCACGATCAACTTTTTAGTTTTAAACGAGTACAGAGCCGCTGGGCGATGAGCACCAATTATCCGCTGACTGCCGGTAGCTTTAAGCAGTCCAGCTGCTAAAATCTTCTTACGAAAATTTCTTTTATCCAGCTCGCGATCCAAAATTATCTCATAAACAGTTTGTAATTCAGTTAAAGAAAACTTGGTCGGCAACAAACTCCAAACCATATTCGTATAACCGAGTTTGGCACGTAAACGATCAACTGCCGCCTGTAAAATTTTATTATGGTCATAGGCCAAGTTCTTAGCCCGGCTTATCGGCCGCCACTCCACTCCGGCATATTTTTCTGAGGTATGTAACTCCAGCTCACCATCCGGCAATAACGCAAACCAAGCCACGCTAACCACCCGACCGGCTGGATCACGCTTTAGTTCGTCGAAAGTCATGAGCTGTTCCAGGTAAACACCGGTAACGCCGGTTTCCTCGCGTAGAATACGCTCAGCCGCGGCTAAAGTTGTTTCGTGATCACTAATCAAGCCGCCGGGCAAAGCCCATCGCCCAACGAACGGTGACTTTTTCATCTCGATCAACAAAACGTTCAGTTCACCGCCGCGAACCGCAAAGATGACCGCGTCGATCGCGACTTGGATGTTTTGGTTGAGAGTTGTTTTTTTTCTGACCATATTGTTGAATCAATGATTTTAACAGCTTCCTTTAATCGCATGTTACGCGTGCCAGTCACCTTGATATAAGGTCGATTAGTCTCGCGTAAAGCTCGCTCAAACCGACAATGCATCTGATGACGTATGTGCTCGCCGTCACGCAAGCCGTCCTGAACAAACGGAATTTCATCACCGGTTAAAATATACAGATCATAATGCCGACGTTCAGCCAGAGCGACCACTTCTGGTGAAGGTTCACCCAAATACCGTTCGTGCCAAATACTGGTGGTAAAGGGGTCGGTGTCGCAAATCAGAACACGATTAGCGGAACGAGCCAGCCAGTCTTCAAGTCGAGCCTGTTGCTCTGCAATATGAACAAATTCGGCGCTCTGCCATTCAAACGCTGGTGCGGTGTACTTACCCTCGGAAAAAAATCGACCATACTCTGGAACCCAAGTTGTATTGTAATGCTCGGCTAAAGAACGCGCCAATGTGGTCGTGCCGGTCGATTCAGCTCCCAGCACACAAATCCGTTTGGCATAATGAGCCCTGACCGGCGGTTCCAAATATTCCCAGGAAGCCAATGGATTGGCTCGAACCTTAGTACCAGAAATTGGCCAGGTTTGCCGCACTTGATCGACACAAACATGCGCGCAACCTAAATATTTCGCCCAGGGTTCGCCGTAGTCTTCGGAAGTAAAAACTGCGTCTGGTTTATAACCAAGAAACTTAATAGTGTGTTTGGCCCAGGCTCGCGAATCATTGTCGCGACAAATATCCGGAATAATCTGAACATCAACACCGGGATGAATCTCTTGCAGCCAACCAGCCCGAATTTCAGCCGGAATATTCAGCTGGGGCGTATCGGTTACCAACACTACGACCCGTTCAGCCTGACTAACCGCTGTGTCAATAAGATATTTATGTCCGCGATGGGGTGGGTAAAACTTCCCGCACACTACTCCGATCTGAAACTTTTTCATAAGCCTCTCGCTCTTTAAGACTTAGATGCCATTTATACAAACCATATGACGCGAGTACCAAGAAAATCACATATTCAACCGAGATAAATTTCACGCCTTTTACCCAATACAGCCAGATGCCAATAAAATCCACTGAGATCCAAAGATACCAACAGGCCAATTTTCGCCGAACCATCAGCACTGTCGCCACAAAACTCATCACTGTAGTCAGTGCATCAAGGTATGGATAATCAGCCGGGGCTAAAAAATATGTTGGCAACAAAAGATGAATACGGGTCATCAGCATTCCCAAGGCAGTTGTTCCGACTAAAATTGTTCCGGCTGCTAAGCCTAATTCCAGAGATCGTCCGGTGGTTATTTGCAACCGACCTTCCTGGTCACTATCCTGATTTTTTTTGCGTCGACTCCAGATATACCAACCCCAGAATCCTGTGACGAAAAAATACGCCTGCTCTACCATGTCGGAATAAAGTCTGATTTCATAAAAAAGCAGAAAAAATAAAACAACAGCAACGATACCAATCGGCCAGTTCCAGATTTTATTTTTGGCCACCAACCAAACACATAACAAATTAAGAACAGTGCCGAAAAACTCGATGTAGCTCATCGGGTAACCGACAATGGTAAAAAAAGTTGTATTAACGCTTAGTATGTCCGGCATAAATGCGGAGATTATGGGGTTAAATTCCCCCGTCATTCATAGTCTATATCTTACTTAGTGTATTGTCAAC
>JAHJAU010000078.1 GCA_018813785.1 Patescibacteria group bacterium
TGGAAAACTTATTTTTACCAAGCGGGTATTTTATCAGGCTGAGCAAGGCTTTAATTCAACTTTGCCCCTAGGAAATGACGAATTGATGATTTCATTTAACATGAATTCATCGCCGATCGCCTCGTCTTTCCCCTTTATTTCAGCTGATTTGACTTCAGACAACGGTATCTTGTTTGGCATCAACCGACACAACAATTCGTTGATTTTGTTTGATCGTTTTTCAATGCAGAATGCCAACTATGTAGTGTTTGCTACATCCGGTGCCGGTAAGTCTTACACTGTTAAGTTAGA
Organism: Patescibacteria group bacterium; assembly: GCA_018813785.1. GTDB lineage: Bacteria > Patescibacteriota > Patescibacteriia > SG8-24 > SG8-24 > JAHJAU01. The sequence continues at coordinate 292 of JAHJAU010000078.1, forward strand.
GATTTTACGTTCATTAATGCTGGGCACTGAAGTTATTGTTATCGATCCAGAAATGGAATATAAGCATCTGTCGGATGCGGTTGGCGGCACCTATATCAATGTTTCTTTGGCGTCAGACGCTAAGATTAATCCGTTCGATCTACCGCGACCGGTGGGGGAGGAGCTTTCAACCGAGGATATTATCAGAAGTGCGGTTATCACGGTTAAGGGCTTACTGCGCATCATGCTTGGTCAGGTAACACCACAGGAAGATTCAATTTTGGATCGGGCACTGTTGGAGACTTACGCTAAAAAAGATATTACACCGGAAGCCGACCTTACTAAGGTAGAAGCGCCGATTATTCAGGATTTTGTTGATGTATTGGAGGGCATGGAAGGCACGAAGGATCTGGTAATTAAGCTAAAGAAATTTACTGAAGGTACATTTGCCGGATTGTTCAATTCACCGACTACCGTCCGAATGAAGAATATCCTGGTGACGTTTTCAGTGCGTGACCTAGAGGACGAACTGCGGCCACTGGCTATTTATGCCATTGTCAATTACATCTGGAACGTGGTGCGCTCTGAACGCAAGAAACGTATTTTGGTAATTGATGAAGCTTGGTGGTTAATGCAACACGAAGACTCGGCCAAGTTTATCTTTGCCCTGGTAAAGCGTTGTCGAAAATATTATTTAGGCGTCACCACTATCACTCAGGATGTAAATGATTTCTTGCATAGTCGTTATGGTCAGGCCATAGTTTATAACTCAGCCCTGCAATTATTGTTGAGGCAGTCTCCGGCAGCCATTGATAATATCCAAAAGACGTTCATTCTGACGGAGGGTGAGAAATATTTACTGCTCGAAGGTGGTGTGGGTGAAGGTATCTTTTTTGCCGGCAATCGTCACGCGGCTATTAAGGTGGTGGCTTCTTATGCGGAAGATCAGATCGTAACCACTAACCCGCAGCAGTTGCTGGAGATAGAAGCTGCCAAAAAGGAATACGAGCAGGAGTTTATGACCAAAGACAATCAAACTGATTCGACGGCTGCGGATAATCTTCCGCCCGGCGTTGAGGATTTAAATATTTAATCTTGTCTTGACAAACCATGTCATCTAGAACAAAAAAGGTAATTGTTGGGGTGGTGTTGCTGATTTTATTGCTACTTTTATGGTGGCTGTTTGGTCGACGGCCAGAATCAGCACCAGTTAATTCAATTAATGATTCGACTAAGCAACCCACGCCAATTGGGGCGCTAAACGCGACTAACCAGTTGAGGCCGCCGGTTTTTGAGGTAACTGAACCGGCTCAGCCAGCTCCAATACCGGACAAGCCGGATATTCGTTCGAGCCTGCGTAGTTTAGCCGCAGCTTTTGCTGAGCGATATGGTAGTTATTCCAATCAGGGTAATTACGAAAACCTGGAGGAATTGCAGGCATTGATGACCGATTCTTTGGCCAAAGAGACAGCTGATTTCATTGTGCGATCCAGAGCTGCTGATTCGGCTACGGCCGTTTACGTCGGCTTAACTACCCGAAGCATCAGCACAACCATTCAGGGCTTGAATGAAGACGCGGGTCGGGCTACGGTTGTCGTCAATGCCCAGCGCGAAGAGATCACGACTCTGGGCAATCGGGTTTTCTATCAAGAATTAGAATTAGCCTTTATTCGAATCGGAGAGATATGGAGAGTAGATTCCGCTATCTGGGCGGGGGAAGGTGGGTAGTAGAAAAGATGACGCGTTGGGTCGAGTTGGCCGGACGCGTTCTGTTTCCGCATTTTTGTCTGTCGTGTGGTCTGGAAGATCAACTATTGTGTGATTTGTGTAAAATGCAATACGCCCTTAATCGGGGCGTTTTGTTTTCGGTGGCAGCTGATTTGGAAACGGTGCGTTGTTTTTCTGCAGGTCGATACGCTGATATGGTATTACGTAGTCTGCTACATCAATATAAATATGGACGAGTGCAGGAGGCGGGGGAGCTAATGACCGATTTTTTTCTGCGAGTCGTTTCGCGGCAGATAACCGCTATTTTGTCCGGGTTAGAGGAGCCGATTGTGGTGCCGGTACCCATGAGTCCGATAAATTTAGCCCAGCGAGGGTTTAATCAAACAGAGATTTTTGCTCGGGCTTTGGCTGGTGATTTTGAGCTAGAATTAGATAAAAAAACACTTCAACGACGATTCGCTTGGCGACCGCAGGCTCACTTGTCGGAACCTCAAAAAAGAATCAAGAATGTTAGTGGGGCGTTTTTTGTGCGAAGTGGTGACGTGTCATTAGTGGACAGAGAAGTGATCTTGGTTGATGATGTGTTTACAACCGGAGCAACGATTATTGAGTGCGTGCGTGTTCTGCGATCGTCCGGGGTTAAGAAGATTGTAATTGTGACGGTATTGAAAGGCTAAAATAGTCGGCTGGTGAGAGCTAAGACGTAATTCAAATTATTTAATTAAATTGAATATGAATAACGAAAAAGTTGTCGAAACCACCGGTTTGTGTTTGCATGGAAACTTTTCTTCTTCCTGTTCGGTGTGTGCGGCTGAGGTCGCGTCTTCTATAGAGCAATTGCGAGCTCATCTGGTTGAGTATCTTGAATTGAAAACACCGGAAGAGGCCGAGCGTATCAAGTTTGTGCGAGCTCTGGATTTGCCGGCGGAGCTCGGTGATCAATATCATTTTTTGAGTGATGAGCGCTTGGCTAATGTGTTGGTGGCCGTGATTCCAGATGAACTTTGGGTTAAGGGGGCTCAGCCGTCTGAGTCTTCGGCCGAGCGTGGTTTAATTAACGTTCGGGCCGGTTATTTTGAAGGTGAGGCAGGTAATAGTGAGCGTGATCCATCGGCCTGGCTGACTCATGAACTTGCTCATTGTCAGCGTTACCTTGAACATCGTGAAGATTATGCGCAGGATTCCGATACTCCAGCTTTTGACGATATCGATGTTGAGGTTTATCCGAATAATCGGGTCGAAGAACACGCTTTTAACACGCAATTCGCTTATCTAAAATCTAAGGGTATTGAGCGAGAGGGGATTGTTGGACTGCTCAAGACACACTACAAAGATAAAGATTTTGAATTTTTCGATAGGATATTAGATCGGGTTTATAAGGGGTCAGAGCTTCAATCAAGACTCTAAATAAAATTTGATTTTTTCTTTTTAAAGAGGAAAATAAGGAAGATAATTTATTAGATAACTATATTTTATGAGACACACAAAAAAAGTTTGGCCAGAATATTTTCAAAAAATACTTGATGACAAAAAAACCTTTGAGCTTCGTCTTGCTGATTGGGAATGCAACGAAGGAGATATTCTAGTTTTGCAAGAATGGAATCCAGAAACCAAAGAATATACTGGAAGAGAAATTGAAAAAGAAGTTACTTATGTTGGTAAAACTAAAA
>JAHJAU010000079.1 GCA_018813785.1 Patescibacteria group bacterium
ATATTTGCCGAAAAATACCGCCGCGCCAAACAAGCCGAAAAACAGCGTGATCGCCGCACCAAGATAACCGATTAATCGCAATGGAAACAGACAGTGGTTCACGCAGGTGGCGATAGCTAGTTGAGTGAGTTTGACCACGGTATATTTAGCTGAGCCGCTAAACCGTGGATCAGCGTTAAATTGAACGTATTCTCGCCGAAAACCCATCCAATCAATCAGGCCGCGGGTGATCCGGTCTCGTTCAGTAAAATGCACAAATTGATCCAAAACTTTTCGATCTAGCAAACGATAATCGGTGGCATTCGGAACAATTTCCGTATCGCTAATACAGCGCAGTAATCGATAAAAGATTTTAGAGCCTACCCGCTTGATAAAACTTGTCCGGGTGGTGTTTCTGATACCGACCACAATATCCGCCCCGCGCTCCCAATGAATTACGAACTGCGGAATTAGTTCTGGTGGATGTTGCAGATCGCCGTCGAGCATAATTGCCGCGACACCGCGCGCGTTCAACAGGGCGGCAGTGGTCGCGGCTTCTTTGCCAAAGTTGCGGGAGAATTCTATAAACCTGACCCGTTGATCCAGGGCAGCTAATAAGCTTATTTCTTTTTCTGTTTGATCAGTACTGCCATCGTTAACAAAAATAATTTCGAAATCATAAGACCTTAGCCGGCTGATTACCGCTGATAGTCGTTCATATAACGGCCGAATAATTTCGGCTTCGTTATAGGCTGGGATCAGGATAGATATTTTTTTGGACATAGCTAGAAGTTGTCGGCGGCTGGGTCTTAGTGACCGGCCAAAAACCCAGAATCAATAGGGAAATTACCACAATATTGCCAATAATGAAATTATTGACCATGGTTTCCAGTTGGGCGTGACTCAGATAGTTAAGTATTGTGACCAGGGCAACAACAACTACCACCACCCAGATCAGAAAATATTTTTTTAGTGCCAGAAAGTATTGCAACAATAAGGCTGCAGCCGAAGCCAGGAAGGAAATTATAGTCACCTTGGGTAACAGCCAGGCGTATGGTAAGTAGCGTTGGCCGATCATGAGTTTAACCACCAAATCTTTTTCCAGTGAAAAAACCGTGGTGGCCAGGCCACCCAAGATCAGCATAACGAACAGTGCTTTAAATAAAATACGAAGATTTTCTCGCTGGCTATTGGCCAGGCGAATGCTTGGTAACAGTACGGCGGAGACTGAAGCGGTAGCAAAGAAAATTGTCCGACCGATAATGGCGATACCGCTATACATGCCCGCTTCTTGCGGGTCGAAATAATGTTTAGCGATAACGACATCAAAAGTGTATAAGAAAACTATGCAAAAATTAACCAGGGCAATCAAGATAAAATAGCGGATTTCTTTTATTATTTGTCGATCAATTCGACCATGTCGGCAACCGTATGGTTTCAACTCGTCAGTGGTTCGTTTGGTAATAAATAGCAAGGCACAGATATTGGCGATGATAATGCCAACGATTGGACCATAGTGTTTTAGACCCAGCAAAACCAGCAGGATCGAAAAGCCAGTTTTTCCGGCTGCTTGGATGATCTGACCGAGTGACATTGATCGAAAGTCGTTCTTTCCCTGAGAGATAGCCAGGCGATAGGAGTAGGCAAAACTCACCATTAAACCCACGGCCAATCCGATGAATGGCCAGATCGAGCGAAAGTTTAACCAGGATTTGAGCCAGGGACTAGCAGTCAGAATACCCAGCGCTACTACTATATATAAATATAGAGCGATCTTCATGGTGGAGGCGATACGTTCTTGGCGTGTGCATTCCGGTTCGTTAGCCATGATATTTACAGCGACGAAGCGAAAGATTCCCTGTAGCACAGCACTGGACATTAAAAGAGACAGAAAAGCCTGAATTTCACCAAAACTCTCGACATCCATCAGTCGTCCCAGTATCGGATGAAATAAATAATTTAGAACCGCCACGACCATGGTGCCAGAAAAAAGAATCGCGTTATTGCGAAAAAATTGATCGTTTTTAATTGTTCGCCAACTGAGCTTCATTTTTGGCGATTATTATTTAGTTACTTCTGGTTACTTCGCAGGAATAATAAGGTATCGAAGCTGTTTTGTATAGTTTGGGATCAAGGGTTGAATGTTTGTTCGTGAAGTTCAAGTCCTTGTTGTACCACTCGACAGATACAGCCCGTTACCAATCATTATTGGATGAACCCCAATTCAATACACAACCGAACACTTCAGTGTAACATTACCGTTTAGGCATATTTGAGGGTATGGGATCGGCGTGTGGATCCGTGTAGGTGGAGCGCAGGTCGAGAAAGATTCACCTCCACGGGACGGCGGACAAGACC
>JAHJAU010000080.1 GCA_018813785.1 Patescibacteria group bacterium
GATGAATTCATGTTAAATGAAATCATCAATTCATCATTTCCTAAAGGCAAGGTTGAGTTGAAACCTTGCTCGGCCTGATAAAATACCCGCTTGGTAAAAATAAGTTTTCCGCCAAATAAATTCTCGACGTCCTCTGATAATTTATCCAGCTCTTCCTTATTTTTGGCATACAACGTGACATACAAGGCAAACTGGAAAAAATGCTCAGTCCCCTGCGATAAACTGTCGCGCAATTCTTCAATATCCCGCAAGGCAGTCTCGCGAATCGGGTCACGCGGCGCACCCTTATCACGATCAGAAATAATCTGCGCCTCAAGCATACCAACTTTCTTCTTGAGCTGTTTCAAGATAATGCCGGACTTAATTGGATAGAAAAACATGGACACGTCGAGCGTTGTATTCATGTTAATAATCGGCGCAAACCAACCCAACGAAATATACCGCGGATACGCCACTACAAAGATCGTCCGAACAAAAGTCTCGCCAAGTTTTAAATGCCCCGACTCAACCTGAATACCAGCCGGAGCGATGATATCTTTAATCGAAACCACGCCCCGGCGATAAATCCTCTCCTCTTCAAGGACTTCTTTCTCCCGAGCGGTTTTTTCGCGCTCCACCTGTTCCTGTGCCTGTTTTTCGGTCGGCTCCCTCTGCGGCGCGGCTGCGCCAGCAGAGATACGACCAAGTTGTCCTGGTTCAAATGCCATAGATCTTGCTAAGTAACGGTCGAATTCTCTGACGTGCGAACTTCATTAATATCCTCAAGTTTTTCTGTATCAATCAATTCCGGATTATAAGCCCGATAGTAAAGCTCAATTAGCTGCTGAGTATTAAGCATGATCGCCTTGAGCCCCATGCTGCCCAAGTTACTTTCAATTGATCTCACTCGCATCAATAAATCATCTCGACGCTTCTGAAATCTTTCTTCGGCCAGTTTTACTGATAACGCCGGACTCAATACTTCGCTGAGTCGCGACCAAAAATTCTTACGTTTATCTGATAGTGGATTGTAAGGCACGATCACAAAAAACTGCTTGTTCATTATCTGCCCCATCTCTACTAGCTCCGCAACGAAGGCGCGATAATCCGCAATCTGTATGCGCAGTAAATCGTTCTCCTGTTCACGCTCAGCTTTCATTAGACGCTCCAGATAATCATCAACGTTGAGCTGTCTGGATTGAACGACGATTTGAATTGGATAATCCAGAGCGTTCATGAAAGAAATATACTGCTGAATTATGGCGTTCTGTTCATCTTCGGATTTAAGAGCAAAATTGATGCTGGAGACCATTAGAATGGATCGCAAAGTGCCATCTTTCATGACAACAACATCATTCTTAATTTCAGCGAAATCAAGATACTTCTGTACTGACGGGCCGGCCTTCGAACCAGCCAGTTTCTTTGATTGCATTTCATTTTCCTGTGCCATAGATGAAATCTGCTAGTCCTCCGGATTATAAACACCGCCGGTATTAACCACTAAAGTTAGCTCTGATAATTTTCGTGTTACTACTCTTTCCTTAAGCATTTTTCGCGGAGCTGGTGCAGGTGGTGGAGTTTTGATAATCCCCCGCAACTCGGCATCAGTTAAATCCTTGTTCCAGATTCGTAATTTGGGTTTAGCCAATGTCTGTATCACATTGAGCAAGAAAAAATGAAACGGTTGACCATTAATCCGCACGAAGGCGATGACTGCTGCGGCGGCAAGCTCAGCCAGACCCAAAAATACAAAAAGTGTAAAATCAGCCAATTTATAAGTTAAAAAAATGATCATGGCCGTGACCAATAGTATAATAAACTGCCGGGTGGTCAATGGCCCCATAATCTTGTCTTCGACATCAATAAATTGTGGCACTGTGAATCTCATAACTCTGCTTTCATCGCCCTAACTATATCATACCGGGGTCGGTTGTCGTAGAACACGATCGATCTATCCGAACCTCAATTCACGATTAAATTTCATAATGGCATCAAACTCAGCTTTGGTCAGTACGTCCTCGCCCCGCGACTCAAAATCAGCCATAACATCACTAATCGGCTTCCCTTCCAAGCTCTGACGTAAAATATCCAAATATAGCTTGTTGATCGGCGAGCTTCGCCAGGCCTTAATGCCCGCCGTCTTAATTTCAAAGGATTGATCTTCACCCAATAAATCGACTTTGTCTTTCAATTTAAGAGTCGCTTCTTTGGGATCTTTAGAAAGGCGGCGAAAATCTTTTAGTGTAATGGATCGCAATTCTTCCACCGGACCGATCAGTCGTTTGGGTGAAATTTTGACATCGGACACCAATGGCTTGCCTGTTTCTGGTGGGGATGAAGGTGGTGGTAAAACAGCAGCCGGACGAAGAGGTGTGGACGGTGGAGCAGTAGGACGAGAACTAGGTACAGCAGGTGCTATTGGCGGCTGAACCGGTGTAGTAACCGTTGGTTGAGTTTCTATCTTGAAATTATCAATCGGCTGATCAACGATCGGAAGATTTTTTGGGGGCCGGGCTTTGACTTTAAACTTTTCCGATAACATCGCCGGTTTAACTGCTAATTGATCGACTGTCGAACCCAGCTTATCTTTCGGCCCCTCCTCCTCGGGCCGAACATTATTCGGAGTCACCTGATCCGACTGATTAATTTTTTGCTCGCCCAAATTCTCAAGTGCGTTGTTTAGTTCATTAAGCTTGTCAGACCGAACCTTGGCTGGATCAACTTCAGCTGATTCATTGACCGATGAAGTTTTTTGCTGACTCTTGGTTGCGCCAACAACTTTAATCACCCTAGGAGGTGAAGCCGGAGGCGGTGATTGCCGGGCTTTGATATCTGCTCCAGCCTCTGACTCTGTATCGGTCAACTTGGCAAAACGACGATCTAAATCTTCCTGTTCTTTTTTTTCCGCCAGATCTCGTCCGGTGAGTTGTTTTTCAGCGGCCTGGGAGACAAATTCTGTCCTGTCTTTCAATGTCTGATCTTTTATCTTGGCTTCAAATTCTTTACGTCTGGATTTTAATAAGTCCATCAAACGACCGGTCTGTTCGTCGGTCAACCCAAGACCGCCACTGACGATCGACATGGTTAATTTGGATCTGGTTTCCAGCTCATCACGCAAATCTTTAAAAAAAGTCTCAACCACAACTCGAAAACGGCGACGAAGATCTTCGGTCTCAAACTTAACGCCGCTGACTGACTCAACTTCAGTCATTAGTTCATTTAGCGCGGCGGTTAACTTACTCGGCGGAGGCACGACAATCGGTTCAGCCCGTTTTTCCTCTTGCTGTAAAATATCCTGTTGATCCGCGGTGAATTGACTGGCTAAATCGGCCTGAACTGGTTTGATCTCAATGTCCGGAGTTGGAGTTAAAGTGCCAGCTGATGATGCCACGGCTTGATCTGCCACATCAGAAGAGACTGAAACAACTGGTTCAGATTCAGAAATAGATTTTTCTTCTAAATCTTCGGCAGCGACAATCTGGCCACCTTTCATGAGGCGCCTCTCACCACCGACAACAACCGGAATATCGTCAAAATCCTCATCTAGATATAAACCTTTAGTGTCATCCGCCATATTGGGATCGCACCCAAAAAAGATGCGCTCCTAATCAGCCGATCACATTTCGATTGGTTCAGTCCAAACAAATTTACCATCATCCAAATCAAACGCTACCAAATCAGAATACTGCGCCTGACCGGCCTTCTTGAGCAAATTGATAATCCGCAGACCATATCGCGCTGCATCCTCATCACTTAAGCCAGCCATACCTCGTAGTGTCACTTGCAAAAACATGTTTATAGCCACCCGCCCAGCCGGAGAATTTTTGATTTCCTTTAATTGTGATGCATCGCGACCTTCAGCAAATGTCTTTAACCCCTCTCGATAACGAACATCTTTAGATAGCGCTTCCAACAAACCACCTTGTTTGGTCAAAACAAACAGGGCGGCCACTATATCCCAATCATCAATCGAAACACCGACCGGTTCAAATACCAACTGATATAATCTTTCTTTGAGTGCGTCCACACTACCTTCGCTGGACAGATTTAGATTTTCAATACGCTTAGCCAACTCCTGCTGTTCTTCAACCGACCCAACGAGTCGCTGTTTAATTTGCTCTGGGGTGAACTTGGAATTTTCCACGCTGGCTTCGCCAGTCTCTTCCTTCTCGGTCTGCTCAACATATCTAGTAAGAGCCCTCTCATCATTTAATACCTTAATGATCTTATTAGCTGAGGTCTCTGACAATTCCAAACCACCAACCTTCTTTGATTTTATTAACATGGCCAGGGTCTCAGTATCATCCCTAACATCTCTTAAACGTGATTCGATAATAAACCGTAACCGCTTTTCGTCATTGATAGACAGTTTTTCCAAGTCCACCGACTTTAAAACATCATCCGTTGCCTCAGCATAAGAAATGACCCGGGCTTTAATCTCTCTTAGAGGATACTTTTTGGTATCGATCCCGAATTCATTCAACACACCCACGACATCGCCGATAAACGCGCTAGCTGGCATTAAAAGAAATCCCAAGATATCCGCGACCAACCCAATAGCATCCTCACCTCGACTCTCGTCCCAATCAAGACGGTTCCACAAAACATCCGGAAATAATCTAATATCTATTTCTTTTAAGAAAACCTGTAGTTCTGTTATAAAAACTACTGATTCATCTTCGTTTGATAAACCATGCTTGTCGTAAACTAAATTTCTGGCTTGGGTCAACTCATTGGATAAAAAATATTGTCGTAAAACACTGGGTAATTTATTAACTTTGGACATCAATGAAACTAGATCTAAGCTACCCGTGGTAGTAGCTTGTTTATTGTCGGCTAATTGTTTAGCATTCTCCTTCAACATGCAAAAAATTTATAGTACCTATTTACGCTTACGTGACAATTTGCGCTCAAGTTTATCACCGGCACGATCCAACTTGGCTTGCGCTTTAGCGGCACTCAATAATTCGGCTATTGAATCCCGACCATCAGATAGATCATTCATTATTTTTGTCGCGTCTTTCTTAGCTACCTCTAATCTAGCCTTAAATCCTTCTACTTTAGATCTCATCTGATCAGAACTTAAATCTGTCGGCAAAGAACTTTCATAACTCTCTACCGCCACATTGATATCCATTCCCTCCATGTTATTGATCATATCAATAATAGCCTGAGCTTGTTGATGATTGCCGGCACCAAGTAACTGGCGGATATCCTCTGCCTTTGCATTAGAAGCAATTTCTATATTAAGATCATTTGCACCGGCACTGTGTTTCATTTCATAAGGTGAAATTGAAGCCAGCTTGCCGGCTTTTTCTGCAGTGTTACCTCGTTCCAGCCAACGACCAAAAGCTTCGCGACCAGCTGTATCATCAAAGTTTCCGGTGCCAGCATTATAGCCGGCAAAAGCGGTGTGAGCTGTACCACCAGATTCCAAATACTTGCCTAATTGTTTATCAATTTCTCCACCATCCGTGGATCCCAAACTTAAATTCTTCAACTCGGATCGAATCGCCTCGGCTAAATCTTGTGGTAATTTACGAATATCCTCAGCACTCAAGGCTTGCCCCAAATCTCTGGCCACTTGCTCACGCTGTCCTTGATTCATTGATTTATCATCGACCTTAACACTGGCGAGTCTATCGACACCAATCGATGCAATCTTTTGAGGGTCAGCAGCATTATCATGAACAAGTTTTGCTTTCTGATCATTATCCAAATACTCAAAATTCTTTGGGTCTTGGCGTAGTCTTTCTTGATGATCCTCAATCATCTGAGCGCGCCCTGGATCGTTCAGTTGCATTCCTTCAAATTCTTTTTTGGCTTTGTCATCCATTCCCAAAGCACTAAACATGGCTCGCTGTTGATCGGCGTTCATTCTGGTGCCGTGCGCGGTGGCTAAAGCCTGAGAACTGGCCAATGTCATCGCTTCTGGCGTGTAATCCTTGGCGTTCATTTCACCTATTCCATGAGCTGACTTACCTTTCCAGGAGGCCTTAAACCAATTTAATTGCTTCTCTCGCTCTTTACCGGTCGATTGTGGATCAACAATAAACCGAGTATTTTTCTTGGCAAAATCACTAAACGCAGTTTCCATTTCAGTACTGTTGGTCATCTTATCCAAGCGCTGACCCTCTCTTCGTTTGGCGTGATAAGTCTTCTCATCCATGTTATATTCATTGGCCGGATCCGCCGCACGCTTAAGCTGTTCCTGCAGAGCAGCTTTTTTGGCGGCACGAGCCGCATGACTCAACGCTGGGCGTCGGGCTTCTTTTTCCAGCTCTTTATCATTCATCTGTGAAACAAGCTTCGAATCAATAGCCGCCTTCTGTTCGATAACACCGCGCTGTCCAGCCGCCTTTCGACGCCAATAACCACCACCCGGCAATCTTCCTAAACCGGTATAAAGACGTTCTTTGGTTCGATCAACCAAGGCTTCTCCGCCAGTGGCTTTATAAACACCACCGGCCATAGCCCGGCCACCCTTAGCCCCAAGTTTAAGCGCCCCCACACCAACCCGGCCGGCGCGATTCAAAACATTCTTACCCAAACCAACCGCTCCCTGGCTCATCTCTTGCGCCATAGCCACACCACCTAAAAGCAAAGCGATACTGATAATAAATTTCTCGATGTTGACGTTCCCTTCGCGCAAGGCAGCGTCCGCCGCCGCCGATGAGACTTCAGCGGAAGAAGTATCCTTGGACTTATCGGGGAAGCCCTTGGTATGAACCCGGTCACTGGAAACACTGACCAGAGCCAACCATAAGAAAAAGGCCATCAACGGACCGACAATGAGTTGATTATTGAACTTATCCCACCACTTGCCGTAAAACCCGCTGGCTCGGGTGATCGGTACGGTCGAAGCCAGAAAGGCCAGCGGCGACAACACGATCAGCAACCACAAATAAACGATGCGCGTGACCAAAACCACAATCATGATCACGACCACACCCGAAGCAATGGAGATCAGAAAAAAAGCCAAAATCATTGAGATAGCTGTTTTCCAAAGAACGTCTTCAGCCTCAGAATCATTTGCCGCAGGCAATTGCATCAAGGTGCTAATTTGGAAAGCATTGACGAAGTTGCCGCCAGCCGCTTCTTTGAAGCCATTCACGAAGGTGAGCATTATCACCTGCGCAAAGTCGATCAATAAACCACAAATTGTCCGGGAAAAATTAACCAAAACAGCCATGATGACCAGTCGCGGTAGAGTGCTTGAATAGTGATAACTACCAAAACCAAGCATCGTGCCAAAAGCAATCAACAGCAGCGATACAATGAAGAACATGTTGGCAATATCACGAACGATCACCCAACCATTGGTTACCGCGTCCGAATCAACAAAACCGTTATATTGAGCTACGTAAATAAGTGCGCCGGTTAATAACAAAAGCAGTTGACCGATCCAACCAACGAGAAGATGAAATACCGCCGCTAGAGCCAAAGCTGTAGTTGAACCAACTGTAGCCTCAACACCAAGTGGTAAGACAAAGACACATAAAACCGCCAAGCCTGCGGCCAGCGGCCAGGCTTTGCGACCTAAAAAACCAGCCCACTTGGTTTTCAGTAGGGGTAAAGAATTGATGAAATGCTTAGCTGAATTGAATTCGTCCATGTATTCGGACGTCAATGCCGAGATAACAAGCTAAAAAATGACCACTCGGGCTAACATCTATATATAGAATAGCATTTTTTAAGCTTATTTAGAAGAAGGTTTTTGGTGATTTCGGCAAAAGGCTGTTGATAACCCTGATTTTCGAGTTTGATAGTTTAATTGGTTGGTATAGCTACGGAGCTTGCCACGTCACTCGCGAGTGACGTGGCTTGCCTCTTTCGCTCATCGATAATTCAATCGGATGGGCAAAATATGGATGGGCAGAGATAAACCCTGTCGCTCGCGAGCGACAGGGTAAACTCTGCAGCTACTCCGTAAATTTAAAAACACCAGATACTGATTTTAATATCCAGTGTTTTTAATCTCTTTGTTAAAAATTGTTATTCAAATCTATTATGGTCCCGCCACACAACAGCCAGCAACACATACCGTCCCCAGAGCATCACATGCATCAATACACCTCTCCGCCACAGCACAATCTGGTGATTCATAGGTCGGCCCATCGCTAGTACAATTATTCGGGCAAACTACGATAGCACCGGAATATGCCACGAAGGGACGTCTGTATTGTTGATAATTTCGATCAGCGGTAGATAAAATCGTGCACTCGTTTATTACATTACTGGCATCATGTGATTCATCCAGATAATTTACCGTTGATCCATTAAAGCACAGATTCGCATCAGCTCGCCTGGCCGTTTCACCGCTTGGATCATTTGGACAAAAGCCGTTACACATTCCCCAGTTATCCATCACCTGAACACGTGGCTTGAAGACACAACAGCCGACGGCATCACGACAAGGATAGGTGGTGTCAGCCAGACATTTCGGCAGAGTGGCGGCAAATGACTCCGAGCAAGTGTAAGTCTTGTTGAAGCGCATGTAATTACTGTCACAGGCATCTGGAGTCAAACCGAAATCAGTGTTATCGCTGCCACAAATTGGCGAACCATCGGGAGTTAAACCGCGAGTGTTTTTGAATGATCCCGCTAACTGAACCGGCGTAGTGCCATCACCAAAGTCAATAATATGTCGCCGGATCGGCAGGTGATCACTGTCAGCGTAAGCATAGTATGAGATTTCTACATTGGACTGACTACCACCACCGAAACACATATCACGCTGACCGCCGTTGACCGAAATACCATCAACTAAACCCAGCTCTGGACAGGTATTGCCCTGATCGCGACATAAGGTTGAAGTGGTATTGACTGGAATGATACGAGGTGGTTGATGATCAAATTCGCTAATCAAGCTGGCACGATAATCTCCTATTGCCGCACTCCAATCAAGCGGAATAATATATCTGTTGCGGTCAATATTTAATCTAAACTTAAGGTAGACAAGAGCAAACAAATCGGTAATTTTCTCGATCGATACGTTTTCTCGTAAAGCTTCTGGAACTTTACACGGACCACTGCACGATAAAGCAAACCCAGCCGCAATCGCATAACCAAGTTCTGAATCGATATCAATATACTCTGCGGTCGGCGGGGCTTCCACTAAGTGTAAGGAAGAATAATACGGGCTACCAGCAGAATTAAAGTACTCATCACTATCCTCAACTGGATAACTTTTAACGGGAATGGGATGGCTCAAAACATCCTCAATTGGATTAAATTTTCCGGCTGCGGCGACAGCTCCTAGAATTGTAGTATCTATCCCGGCGTCTCGTAACCCTTTAACCTGGGTAAACCATTCGTAGTATTTCTCCAGGCCAGATAATGCTGGAGCCTCGTCAACTAAAACACCGCTACGTAACTTGTAGAGACGATCGGTAAATGGAGCCCCTTCCGGATTAAGAGCCTTATTATAAACCAGATCCAGTTCGCTGCAGGTTTCACGAAGACGCATATATGCCCCATATACCGGAACAGCATAATAATCGGCGTTACTAGTAGAATTTTTTGTGCAGATTGCTGTTTTCAAACCGTTAAAATTACCACTAGCATCCCACAACGCTCTTACAGCGATACAATTTATAGATGATACACTGTCTGCACAAAAATCTTCATTCGCCCCATCCGGCATTGCATCATTCCAAACACCCATACAACTATCGGCGATATTCCTTTCATTATTCAAAAATCTAGTCCCTTCAACTTCAAAAGTTTTCTCTTCATCAGGAATTTCTCTTATGCTCCCAGCTGGATCATCTGCTCGCCCACTAAAATTCACAGCGAAAGTAAAATTGTTTTCAGCGTTAAGTAAAATTCTATACCATGTCTCGCTATCACCAACGTCAATCATAATATCCGATATCGTCGTATAATGTGGCCTGATTCCAGGTAACATTACTCGATGACCATCGGCATCACCATCATCGTCATGACCTCTAGCACCTATCCGTTGATTGGTCTTAAACCAGTCAAGGCTTGATCCCCAGTATCTTAAATAGAAATTACACAACCCCTCCTCAGTATCAATACAATCTTGGTCATCATCACAAGCTGTAGTTACATTACCCGTGCAACGACCCAAACCAGGCCCAGATCCTCCCGAACCAGCAGCAGCACCAGCATTTCCAGATGCCACCGAACACATCAATAATTTATCTTGTGGCGACTGGAAGCCCGCTTCCGGATGCTGACTCAACATATCGGTCATGCCCGGAATGACGTCTACCGGCAACCACAAATTACAACCTGGAACATTCGGATCAGCGTACAGACGGTCAGATTCATCTTTGTCCACGCAGAAGCCTGGCCAGCCGGCAGCCAAGGCAAACGAACTGTAAGCCATGCATGTACCAGATTGACCACATGGACCATCTTCACCCGGAGCCACATCCGCGGTCGGTGTGCAGGACATACCATCATATGGACCGCCCATACAAACTCCGCTTGACACACCAGACTGGAACGATCCGGGGGTTTCCCCTGTTGTGCCTTCGCGATACTTAATCGAGTTATCAAACGATTGATAACGCACTTTGGTGCCGCCCTGGCCATAACCGATGCGGGAGTAGAAACAATCGCAGCTGTTACCTTCAAGACAGGTGTTGGCCCCACGATAAGGCGCTTTCAATTTAACCGGAGTGCCAAACCTGTTATAACCCGGTGTAGCCTCGGCATCACCAGATACGTTCGGAGAAGTTATATCCAAAATATTGGCCGGGAACGGCGACTCGGGCTCCGGATACGCGCGACAAGATGGGGCATTCCAGACATCGTCGGTTTGTAATGGTCCACCGCGATAATCGTAAACGCAGGCACTATCCACACAACTACCCCATGGCTCTGGACAGCCATCACTGCTACAAATCGGTTGATTGCCGTCAGGTGGACAACCATCGTTGACTACTGCCGGAACTCCGACCGGAACCTTATTCTGGCTACAACTCGTAGCACAAGAATTCTTCCAGTCATTAACATCATGAGGTATCGTATTCCAACAATCCCAATCCTGCAGACAAGGTTCACCATAATGATCGCCTTTGCGACATAAACTTTGCTGAATCCCAAATCTGATTACATCAAACTGTGACTGCGAACAGTAGCCAACCCCGTCATTGCCCTTACAATGCGCGTCATCATCACAAGCCAAACCAGCCTGTGAACCACCGACACAGATACCGTTCAAGGGAGCACTGCAATAAATTTCATCGAGATTTCGAACTAGTGGCGGAGTTGTGCAATCCGAAGAACCACCAGGTCCACAAGCCACCTCGCACTGCCGGGTATCACGACAGCGAACGATTCGCCCATCCCGTGTAAACAAATTCGGTACAGCGGAGCCAGACTCACGACATTGTCCGGTAGTGATCTTATAAGCCTGTAAATGTTGCAGCGGGTAGCGATCGATGATGCTGTAACCAGAATATTCCTTACCGTTCCAACCGATATCACGAGCAACGTAATCGTTAATCGTAAATAATTCTTTGGGCACGTCATCAAGTTCTGAGCAGACAAAACTATCGCCGACTTGCGCGCCTTCAGTACAAGTACTAAAGGAAATGCAACGATTAATCCAACGACCAAGGTTGCTGTCATACACCGGTTGAGACTTGTCGCACTCCAGCCACTCGGCACAATCGCGATCACGCCGTACTTTTATGATGACATTGGCGTCGTTTCTCGACGCATCGTCTGGCGGTACATAATCTACACAAACCTCACCCTTGGCCTGATTGCAAACATTCTCCTCAGCACTGCAACCCGTGCCCCAAAGAACGTCACCTTCGCACTCACCGCCGCCACATTGTGCATCAGAATTACATACAGTTCGACATTGACCGCTGATACATTTACCGGCTGAACCGCAAACAGCATCAGCGAAACAAACGTCACCCTCAACCTCTGCACAAATACCACCAGCCACACTGTAACAACGTTGAGCACAATTGGGACTGGTTTCCGCACCCGGACTGTCACAATTAACCGCGTTCACCAACGCGCCATTCGCCTCCCGCCAACTGCGGAAATAACTGGCGGCGGCGGAGAATAAGTTTTGTGTATTGCTGGTCTGTTTGAGCAAAACACAACCTTCCTCCAGAGAGGCCTGACCCTGACAAGCCGATTTGTTCAACTTAGTATTATCTAAATAATAGTATGGCTTACCGCCGGGATTGCTGGCAGAAGTATCAAGCGGATCAACAAATTCTTCACAGCGATCATATTCAGCGGAGCACATACCAACCCAGCCCGTATATAAAGGATCTGAGTTGCGATAAATATCGTAAATATTTCCACCGCGCAAAAATGATTCGTAACACGGGAACACTGTGCCTGAAGCACTCTTGCGGAACCAACCGTTCACTTTGCGGCCACGGTAGTTAATATTGGTGCGGAACTGACAAACCTGGTTACTGGGATCCTTAAAATAGCGCGCTCCATCAGAGGCATTATACTTTTCACAACCTACCGCCTCCATGGGGCACAAGGTTTGATCGTATTTGGCCGGATCATCCTTAACTACCGCTCCTTTCCAACTACCCGTAACACCTTCGTCCAAGGCGATCTGACAGGAAGACTTACCGCTCTCCACCAGACATTCCCGACCGGTTAAAGGATCGACACAGGAACAACCGTCACGCATAGCACAATTTTCTGCCAGCTTACACTGTCGTTCGAATTCAATTACCGGCTGACCCATACTGCGACAACCCACGGCTGATTGCGCGCACATATTTTGCGTACCAACCACCAGATATAGGCGCTCATCAGCCGGTTGAACGAATCGATCGGGGTAATCAGTGGCTTCACCGGAAACATCCAGGCCATCGAGATTAAAACGACAAGTTGATAATCCCAGCGGCACTCGACACACGTCTGTTAAAACAAACGGATAACCAGGTGAGGCGGGGTTGGGTTTGCTGTAATCACAAGGACAATTTGGCGCGTCACCAGCCAATTCGCCACACCGACGATCAATATCACAAACTGCACCGTAAGTCTGATAACCAACCGCGGTTGGTGTATTTTGAGTCTGTGAATACGCTTCGCAACCAGCGGACTCCGGCCGACATAACGAACTAAACGAGCGCAAATTATAAGTCTGGTTGTCACTGCCGCGATAAGCCCGACAACCGAGCATTTCAAGCGGCGAATAAATACCTTCGCGGGTGCGATTACACGAGAGCGGCGTATTCCAGGAATTTCTGATGACGGTGATATTATCGCGAACACGTTTAAAGACCAGATTATCTACATAAGCCTCTCCGCGGGCAGCACCAAGGCTCAAACTCAATGAGGCTGATACTCGGCCGGCCACACCACCCGGATTGCCAATTCTCATTGGGCCGATTTCAAATTGTCGCCATTCGGGCGTCAGAGTAACTGGACTCGAAGGTGTAGCAGGGCTGATCGTAGCGGCAGCCGCCGGAATAAGACAATTACGTTCTCCGTTAGGAATCGTGCAACTTAATCCATCATCGTTAAGACAGGAACACCCGCCAGCGACTTCGCAGGCCACTTCATCGGCCGGATCAGAAGGGCAACGCCCGCCTGGACCCGGTTCAATATTCGCGCTCAACTCACCGTTGCCACGCACCCAAAAAGATACGGTGTAAAGATTATTCTCGCCAACCTGCGCGCCTATTTCGCGCTCCAGACTGCCCCGCCGATCAATTTTCGCCGAGTGACCACCAACGACTAACGATTCAGATGACCAGGTTAAACCAGCACCGGCCCACCGGTCAGCCATATCAATTTCAAAATCTTCGACAAACAAAGTCTGAATATTCGAAGCGGCGTTACCACGATAAGACCGGCAACCGGCCGCGGAAGAATTACAAGTGTAACTCCAGCTTGGTGAAGCGCTATAAATACACTCGCCGCGGGTTCCATTCCAGCGACCATTCCAAAGAGGACAGTCGCGGGCATTAGAGTCAGTAATACGATATAGGTGGCAATCAGCGGTGGCGATAATCGTCCGGGAAAGTCGACGGAAGTGCCGATGACCATTGCTGTCATAAAACTCGCGGCAATCAAAATCACCACGCTCGATATCGCGTCGTGAACAATAACCGGTGCGATCCTCCGGGTCATCGTTGCAAGAAATATTATCTTCGGCCAGCTTAACGCAGGGACCGGCGGAATCAAACACACCGTCTATATCATCACCAACCGGCGCACAAACACCCGGATCGCCATCCGCACAAATATCGGTCATTAATCGCTCATCACCTTCAGCCCCAACATTAGCTGGTGTAATATCACTCACCGCTTCAACTCCACCTCGCTTTAATGTCCAGGAGCGAAGCTGATAACCAGTGGTATCGGAACCTTCCCAGGTGTAATAAACTTTGGAGTCATCCGCTTCCGGCGCCTGACAAATGCGCAGACGAGTGAAGTACTCGACCGCCTCGGTGTCCACATTCGTAAACGCGGTACAACCGACATCAGAGGCCGAACACTGATCCGCAGTGGTTGGAATAAAATTATCTGGCGTGGCTGATAAGCCCTCAAAGTCAGTCGGCTCCTGGAAGAACATATCAAAACCAACGCACTCCGCCGGACAATAATCCTGTGGCCCAACAATCCCCGGCACTGCCGGATCTCCGTTCAGTGGGGTGTATAATTTGCAACCAACTTCACTTTCGCGGCACATACGAGCAAAGGTATTGCACTCCAGCAGGTCGGTAGCTTCGCCCGTGCAACCCAGATAACTCGGTGGAACCTTGGCGTTAATCTTGACTGAAGTGTTGTAGCCATCATGATATGGAGTGAGTGGTCCTTGTTCGAATTGGACCGCGTCAACGTACACGTCACGAGGGGCAACATTCGGCAGGCGAAGCTCAACCGCCGCGAACTTCACACGGAGATCAGTCACGAAGAATGAACAAGCGGCTCGAATTTCATCGATAGCTTCTTCATCGGCAACCGCGTCAATACCGGTGTCAAAATTCAACTGAAGTTCATTGCCCACTACTGTGCAGGGGTTGCTAAAAACTTCTCCGGATGGATCATATCGCTCGATATAATGGCTAAAAAGCGGTACGGCGACTACCGAGTCTCGCGCCGGATTGAGGCGAGTACCATCGGCAGAGTAGAAAGTTACTGCCGCTAAAGCCCGGAATGATTGGTCAGCTTCAGCCGATCTAAAGGCGGCGGAAACGGTATGCATCAAACCGGAACTCATCGGCAGTAAATCAGTCATTAACCGATCGTCATACGGACAAGAATCTCGTCCCTGATCAACTAAACAGGTGTAAGGAGCGGCGGTATCACACAGACAACCGTTGATTTCAGTACAAACAGAAGCCAAACGACAATCTCCAGCTGGAAAAGGTGCGCCAGCCACACTCAATCGTACAGTACTGATACCGTGTAAAGCTCGACTCGAGTCCTGAATCACTTCGCCGGTTCGTCCGGCGGCTACTGAGCCAGTTGGCAGAGCCCAACCAGTTGGACGGTCAGGTGTGCCATCTCGATTGACGTCATCCTGTTGCTCGAAACTACCGTTGGTAATCAAATTAAGTGATTGTCCCTGATTTAACTTATAGAGGGTTGAGCAACCGGCGTCGCGCGCGTCGCAAGCCTCGACCTTATCGTTGAAGAATCGAGAAGGCAGTGAAAACCAGTCATCGTGAGTTACGTCTTCCAAACCAGCTGATGATGAGCAGGTTGATTGGCCATTGGCTACAGTGCAACCGGTATAGCAACCTCCGACCGTATTGCATGAGGTTGGCATGGTACAGGTTCCGATATTACCGATAAGACAATAATCCGTATTCTCGGACATTAAACATGAACCAGTGTGTACGTTACCGCACACACAAAAATCTGGAGTTGCTGGATTGCCATCACCAGGACATTCTCTATTACCCAATAAGCGACAAATTCGACTACCACCATTACCACTCACAGCATCACTCGATATTCGAGCCTCAACTCGACAACCTGTTTCTTCGTCACACGGTGCTGACAATTGGCAACTAACCACATTTTTATCAGTCGCGTATTGTGCGCAACCGACGTTATCCGCATTGCAAATACCAAAGTCGAGCGTATTCAATAAATAATTCACCGGAGTGCCGCCACCAGCCGGAGTCATAGTCCGACAGGTGTTGTACTCAGCCGGACAAGAATCGGCATTGAAGCGCCAGACGTTTTTCTCACGAGTACAATAACCCCAGCCGCCGATGCATTTACCCAAGTCATCCTGACGCAAGCAGGTTCGATAATCTACGCATTCCTCGAGACGTTGCGGAATGCTCGGCGAGGCAAGTCGTGAACCATAACCAGACACCCGACATTGCGCGGCTGGCGCAAGTAAAATCCAATTCTCATCAATCAAGTGACAGAAAGGATGAAACTCATCGCGCAAACCCTCAGCGTTGCAGTCATCAAAAGCATCGACTACATCAGCCAAACGAATCCCGGCATAAACACCACGCGCCTCGGAAGCGGCAATTTCCCAACCAATGGGAATAATACGCGCGGCTCGCAGTTTCTTGAGATTGCTCTCGCAATAACCCTGCGTATAACAATGCGGATCCTGATTGCGGGCGTCAGACGCGGGAATCAACGGCCAGTCGCCATGCAAATAGCTTTCTTCAATCGCCTGTCTGACGGTAAACGGTGTAGCTTGAGCAACGCGAACCGCGCTTGAGAATTGTCCGTCCATAACGCAGTTGTCCGGCTTGCGACCCTGCTGAGGACAGACGGTAAAATTCAAAAGCGGGTCAACTTCACCTAAATCCTTTTGCGCCGGTGTCAGCATACGAGTCAAAATCTCACGAGCAGCTTTCTTACCCGGCGGACGGAAGAGTCCTTCTTCAGATAAAACAACCTCCGGCTGACTCTGTATTGCTTCTTCGGTTGAGATCAGGCCATCGGTAAATTTATTCCAAAGTCGACCCAAAAATGTCTGAACAAACGTTTGGAGAAAATTCATCACTACCGACATAACCGCGCCACGAGCCAAAGCACCGCTACTCATGCTTTCAGAGCTTCGACGTGGATCATCTTCCTTTTCTTTCTTCATTCGATCATACTCTTTGGCCACAGTAGAACCTGGTGATTTTACCCGACCGGAAACAGGATCGGTGACATCAGAAAATCCGCCCATGGCCGCCTCAGACAAACGATTCAAACCTTTTTCTCGCAAGGCATCGGCCTCCAAACCATTGCTGACATCTAGAACCTTAAGAGAAATTCCCAGCTCAGAGTTGCCTGGTTGAAAAATATCCTGAAAATTACCCAATACTTCTTCGGTAGTAAATTGATCACCAATCGAACTCCAGTTTTCTAAAAACGAATCGAAATTACAGCTTGGTTCTTCTGGTGGTTCAGCTTCGTCTAACAGACCCAACTGAAGTCGCATGGATAAATCAAGATCTGGATTGCAGAGATTCAAACCGATCGCACTAAAACCGCCTTCTGTTGATAAGGTCTCAACTACTTCACCAACCGCCCCCTTCCAGGCTTCCTCCAGACCCTCACTGAAACCCTTGCTATCCCAACAGACGACCTGTCCGGGGCAATCCGCGGTCAGTGAAACCGCCAGCTCATAGGCCAATTTTGACAGAAAATAATTTGCTCCATTCACCAGGGCGCTAATCGCCCCTCCGACAAATTGATCTTTTAATGTATCCCAAATATTGACAATGGTAGTTTGAGTATCAGAAATCGGCACTGAAAATTGCGCTTGAGCGGGCTTGGGATTGGCTAGTAACAAAGGCGCGCTGATACCCAAGGCAAAAACAAAAAGAAGCAGAGTTGCAGTAATCTTTTCAAGCCAGGTTTTTGCGTGGCTGCCTTTCATCTTATATATATAGATTATTCACTGGTTTCACCACCTTCTTCGGGAGTGACCGGATTTTCTTTATTTAAATCAACCAAGGTCTCGGCCAGTAACTGACGCATAGTTGCATCATCGGTCTGTTGTAGCATATCTTCTGGCACGCCAATATCCAACATAAACTGACGCAACTCATCGGCGGTTAACTCCTGCAACCGTTGGTTCATTGACTCTGGTGTCATCTCTGTCAGGCCGCCAAAAACTTTCTCCATCGCCAATAGCATAGTTTCCTCATCTGGAGATATGTTGGGTGGTGTGGTCGGCAAACCCGCAACTTCACCCGAATCAGCTGGTGTTGAGCCGGCCATTCGACAGGATTTGCCCTGCGGACAATTAGGGTCGCTTGATTGAGCAACCTCGGTGCCATCGTCGAGACCATCAGAATCAGAATCAGCCAAAAAGGGACTAGTGCGAAATAGATAGAGCTCATCGTAATCATTTAATCCATCGGCGTCAGTATCCTGTTCTTTCATTTGAGCCAAACGTTCTTCCTCTAATTCATCGGCTGTCTTAAACTTTACATTACCCTCAATTTCCAATGGTTCACTGATAGCCCGATGCATCTGAAAAAAACCAAAAACCAGGGTCGTAATGCCGATTATCATCACGACTCCCAAGCTTAACTTTTGATGTATTGTTAGCGGTTCGCGATGCGGCATGTTCGCCGAAAATTATAACACGCTTATAATCGCCCCGTCTACATATAATTATATCAAATAAAGCAGCTTATGGCGTGAGGTGACGAGCCAGACTTACCCACTGCTCAAAAGTTAGTCGTTCGGGGCGCTCCTGCGAACTAACTCCGATCTGTTGAAGGGCATGTAAAATTGTCTCTAAATCATAGCTACGCGACAGCGTATTTTTTAATTGCTTTCTCTTTTCAGAAAAAGCCAAAGCCACTACGGATAAAAATTTTCCCGGATCCAGACCGTTTAAGCGAGAAATTATTTCTTCGTTAGAATACAACAAAATCTGCAGAACGGCTGAATCAACTTTTGGCGCTGGCCAAAATGAACCAGCCGGAACACGCAACACTATACTTGGCTGACCATAGGTGCTGGCCACGATGGACAGCAGGCTAGTCTTGGGTGGCTGGGCAGTGACTCGCAGAGCAACTTCATATTGCACCATCAAAGTTAAACTAATCGGGCGTGGTTGTTCGGCCAGCAATTTTGCCAAGGCCGCGCTGGTGATGGAATACGGCAAGTTAGCTACAACTTTATAACCCCTCTCCCCGACTGTCAGTTGCCCGGCCAGCAGTTGATTCGAGCAGTTTAAAAAATCTGCTTCCAATACTTCAAGATTCTTTTGAGGCAAACGCTCACGCAAAATATGCGCCAGACCATGATCAATCTCAACCGCTAAAACCCGCGCACCCTGCTCAAGTAAAGTTTCGGTTAGCATGCCCAAGCCGGGACCAATCTCCAAAACACGATCATCTGATCTAATGTCCGCTGCCACAACCATCTTCCTGACCACCTGATCATCTAACAAAAAATTCTGGCCACGATCCCTGGTTGGTCGCAGCCCATATCGCGCCAGTAATTCTTTTATTTCTTTCGGTGTCATGATTGTCGATCAATTACAAAATTCTATACCGGATCAGAAATAATCTTAATCCGATCACGCACTAGTCCAGAGTAAGGCATTAATGAATACAAAGCGGTCATAAAGGCAGCCACAAAAAACAACGCTGTCCAGGAATTTCCGGGTAATAACCACAAAGCCAGCATGGCCAAAATGGCTGTAACGATTTTACCGAGAGAAAGTGCCATTTCATTAAATATAATCGAGGCCATGATATTGCCCTGACGCGCACTTTCATACATAAAACTAAAGTAAGGCACGACGATCATATTGCGTGAAATCAAATAATAGGTGTCGATCAAAAAAATACCGAGTGGACCAGTGATAAGCGGACGCAACAACCAAGATGCAATGGTAAAAAAACTGCCGCTATGCAAGACGCTATCTTTTCGGTCTTCATCAGACAATCGCCCGACATACAGTGTTATCAACACATTAACGAGCTTGGAGAATGAAACCAGCGCGCCAACCGACAACAAACTAGGAATCATAATGACAATAAAGATCGGCCAAAGTACTGTAGCGATAAGTTGCTCGCCAAATCCAAACATGGCCCAAAACCTAGAACTACCAAAACCACTAGCTAATTTTTTAAGGGCAATAAAGTAAGGAAACTTAGTTGGTAGATAAAACTCAGGTGTGCGCAACAAGGGTAAATTAGAAAGCAAAATCAATATGGCAACACTTACAAATAAAACACCAAAGCCAAAAGTGACGATAATTAGACTGCCAAAAAACGGCGCCAGCGCCGAGGCCAGTGCAACAATTGCAAAACGATTCGATACTTCCCGACCTGATTCCTGACTATTCATCCAGGTGGCAAAGTTGGCGTGATAACCTGGCCAGTACAAAATCTTATGTATAGTTAAGGCCACCACTGCCGCGCCAATAAAAACTGCGTGATATGGAATAGCAAAAAAAGTTAAATAATACAGGATAAGAAATGGCGAACTTAGCAAAATTGTCTGCTCGTACCCATGCCGTCGACAAATTCGACCACCTAATGGAGTCAATAAAAAATAGAGAGCGTAATGAGCCGTGTAAAATAAAAGAATCCCCTGAATGGAAATGCCTAACTTATAAAGATAGATGGGCTCGAAGACACCAACCGCCGCCACAGCAAAAGAACGCATAGCCGTTGCCCAAAACATTTCCTTCATTTCCTGTGTCGGATGCAGAGCTAAATAATGGCTTAAATAATGTTTGAGGTGGTTGGACATGGATAATTTTGTTTAATGACTGAAGAATTTATAAGGACTACGCCGGCCGTTTCATTGTTATATTTTAATCGTTCCTGGTCTTAATATTTTTATTTTTTGACCTTTCTGACAAATGATTGTTGTTGGTGATCGGTGTGGCAACGTGCCAACAGCCAGCAATAAATCTGGTTGTAATTTTTTTTCAGAAAAAATCTGACGTATCTCTCGTGGTGAATAGGCTGGTGGCTGACCAGCTAAATTAACCGAGGTTGAAGTAACCGGATATCCGAGACCTTTGGCTAGTGCACGTAACCAAGCTGCGGCCGGTACACGAATTGCAATTTGCACTGCTGGTCGGCCAGTTCCAGTTAAGTCCAACCGACGCTTAGCCGGAGCAACAATCGTTAATGGACCAGGCCAATGCTGTTTAATTAAACGCTTTAAACTCGTTGACAACCTCACTATATCCTCAACCTGATCAATCGATGCTGCGGCTAACAAGACTGGTTTACCTGACGATCGACGCTTCAATCGAAACAATCTTTTAATAGCTGAGGAATTTCTGGGGTCAACAGCCAAGCCATAAGAACTCTCGGAAGGATGAACCACCACTCCGCCGGTACGCAAAACCTCAAGCGCTTGTTGCAAGATTTTTTGATTGACGCGATATTTATTAACCTTAATTATTTTCATCATCTGATTAGTCGACCGGCTTTGATTGATCGATCCAGCCATTCTTTAGTCAAACGCAATCCGTCGTTAAGTTTAATCTCCGCCCGCCAGCCAATCGCCCGGCGTGCTTTGGTTGGATCAAGAGCAATTTTTCGGTCTTCACCCGGCTTAGCTGGAACATGACGAGCTGCAGTCTTAACGCCAGCGGCCGCAGCCAAACCAGAGTAAATATGATTAACATCGGTCTGCACACCAGTACCGACATTATAAACACCGGCGAGTCCACGTTTGGCCGCCGCGACCACCATTCTAGCCACATCGCCTACATATATATAATCCCGCGTCTGTCGCCCATCACCATTTATCAAACAAGGCTGACCGGCTAAAAGTCTGGTCAGAAAAATTGCCACTACTCCTGCCTCACCGTGCACAGTTTGACGTGGTCCGTAAACATTGGCGAATCGCAGACAAGCGCTCTTGATTCCGGCGATATCTTCCTCGACTCGTAAATAATGCTCGAAAGTCATTTTAGCGATGCCATAAGGTGAAGCTGGTTTGCTTAGAGCCGTCTCCTTAACCGGTAACTGTTTGATGCCGCTGTAGACCGCCGCCGAAGAGGCAAAAACTACATGCTTCACCCCTGCCTCGCGACAGGCTTCCAAAACTTTTAGTCCACCAACTAAGTTGATATCTGCATCATAGCTTGGTTCTCGCACCGAGCGGCGCAAATCAATCTGAGCAGCCAAATGAATAACGCACTTGGGACGCAGTTTAACAATTATTTTTCGCGTTGTAGTGCTTCGAATATCACATTTATGTAAGGCGGCCTTGGGATTAATAAAGGCACGCTGACCGGTCGAAAGATCATCGATAACGTGAACATTCCATTTATTAGCGATCAGCAAATCTACGACGTGTGAACCAATAAAACCAGCACCACCGGTAACTACGATATTCTTTTTGGCCATAAAGTTAGTTTGGAATCTGAATAATTTTTCAAACTCCACGGTTAGTTGCTTTTTAGATATCTAAGATGGGCTTCAATAAACTCGTTTAATTGACCGTTCAACACTGCTTCGGTGTTTTGAGTTTCATGTTTGGTACGATGATCTTTAACCAGCTTGTACGGATGTAAAACGTAAGACCGAATCTGATTCCCCCACTCCGCACTGGTGAACTCACCCCGCAACTTTTTATTTTCAGCCTGGCGCTCTGCTAAATATCGTGCATGTAGTTTGGCTTTGAGAATGCGCAGGGCTGTTTCTTTATTTTGAGTTTGTGATCGTTCGTTTTGACAGGAAACCACAATGTCGGTCGGGAGGTGGGTGACCCGCACCGCAGAATAAGTGGTCTGTACTCCCTGCCCTCCGTGTCCGGAGGCTAAAAAAGTATCGATGCGTAAATCCTTGGGTTCAATCTGTACTTCTTTGATGTCCCCCAGTTCAGGCAGTACTTCAACTAAAGCGAATGATGTCTGACGAAGCTGATCAGCATTGAATGGCGATAATCGTACCAATCGATGCACTCCAGCCTCTGCTTTAAAATGGCCGTAAGCGTAACGCCCCTGCACGGAAAACACAGCACTCTTTATGCCTGCCTCTCCACCCCGTGACTCGTCAAGTAATTTAACTTTCCAAGTTTTAAATTAGGCATAACGAAAATACATTCGTAGCAACATCTCAGCCCAGTCCTGAGCATCCGTTCCGCCGGCGCCAGCATGAATCGCCACGATAGCATCGCTGACATCATGCTCACCATCCATTAGCGTAGTAAATTCAAGCTGTTCGAAACGCTCAAGCAACTTCTGAAATGATTGTTCTGCCTGCACTTCAGCTGTTCCATCACCCTCTTCGGCTGCCAATCGAACAAAATCAGATAAATCAGATATCTCTGTTCGAAGTGTTGACCAACGATCGTAAAAATCCTGTAAATCCGCTAATCGGCGACTAATTTCCTGAGCCTGATCAGGCTTGAACCAAAATTCAGGCTGTTGGGTTTCCCATTCAAGCGCCTTAATCTCTATCGCGGCTTTATCTAAGTCAAAGTAACCTCCACGCGGAGTCGATCTTCCCCTGGAGTTCTTCGATTGCGTGGAGGTGTTCCTGTGTAGTCATAAACTTATCTGACTGAAGTCAGAGATAAAATAATAATATAAATCCCTAAATTTTTATCTTTTTAGCATACGAACCGATGATCGGTAGTTGCCATTTTTTACCCAACAAGGTTTGTACGAAGGCAGCTAATGACAGCACGATCATCAGCATGGCAAATAACCAACCCACGATCGGAATCCAGGCAATGAAACTAACGATAACATCAGCAACAAACAACACTATACCCTGACGCAAATGGAAACTAATAAAACTGTCTTTTTTATTTGCAAACAATAGCGGCACCAAAAACAAAACTCCTAAATAAGACAGCGAGGCTAAAACGCGCTTTTCATCCAATAAAATCTCGACTGGATTTTTTTTAGTTTGAGCGGAATTATTTGTAACTTTTTCCTCGGACATAATTTGCATTTTAAGCCGCTTAGTGGCAGCTCAATTATGGAGTGAGTATAGCCTGATTTTAGACGAGATGAAAATATCGACTTATCAGAATAAGAAAAACAGGAGATCAGCGCTCCTGCTTTTCTATCTTTGATGAGTTGATCAGAATCCTCCCATGCCCATGCCCATGCCGGCGCCTGCGCCGCCTCCAGGAGCATCATCCTTCTTCTCTGGAATATCAGTGATAACACATTCAGTGGTGAGCAATAACGAAGCGATAGAGGCCGCGTTCTGTAGAGCAAATCGCGTGACTTTAGTCGGATCGATAATACCCGCCGCCACCAAATCCTCGTATTTGTCATCACGTGCGTTATAACCGAAACCACCTTCGTTCTTTTTCACTTCGGCCACAACCACCGAGCCGTCCTTGCCAGCATTTACAGCAATCTGTCGCAGTGGCTCTTCCAAGGCACGACGCAGAATATCCAAACCAACATATTCGTCTGGTGTCATGTCTTGAGCATCAATTTCCGCCAGGACTTTGGCCGCCCGAATAAACGCTACACCACCGCCGGGAACAATCCCCTCTTCAACCGCTGCTTTAGTGGCCGCTACAGCATCTTCGATACGCTGTTTTCTTTCTTTCATCTCAGTCTCAGTGGCCGCGCCGACCTTGATAACACCGATACCACCTGATAACTTAGCCAGTCGCTCCTGCAATTTTTCGCGATCAAATTCTGAATCAGTATTCTCCAAGACTTTCTTAATTTCAGCCACGCGATTCTTAATCGCATCATCACTGCCGCCGCCATCAATAATTGTTGTGTGCTCCTTAGTGGCGATGACTTTCCGTGCCCGACCAAGATCCTCGATCTCCGTGTCCTCAAGTTTTAAGCCGACTTCTTCGCTGATCACTTTGCCGCCGGTTAAAATGGCAATATCTTTTAGCATCTCCTTGCGACGATCACCGAATCCCGGAGCCTTTATCGCCAAAGCATTGAAAGTGCCGCGTAATTTGTTTACCACTAATGTGGCCAATGCCTCACCCTCGACATCTTCAGCGATAATCACGATTTCCTTTTTGCCGGTCTGTGCAATCTTTTCGAGCAGGGGCAAAATCTGTTGAACGGAAGAAATCTTCTTGTCGGTGATCAAAATGTGGGCGTCATTATATTCAGCGTCCATTCGATCGCTGTTGGTGATCATGTAAGCTGAAACGTAACCCTTATCAAAGCGCATGCCGTCAACAACTTCTTTCTCGATACCAAAGCCCTGCCACTCTTCAACGGTAATAACTCCGTTCTCGCCAACCGATTTCAGTGCGTCGGCAATAATACTGCCAATTTCCTTGTCGTTGGCCGAGATTGAAGCCACTTGTTCAATTTCATCGCCGGAAATTGGTTTGGAAATGTTTGACGATAATTCCTTGACGATCGCTTCAACACCACGCTCAATGCCGTGTTTAATCGACATCGGATTAGCGCCAGCCACGACATTCTTAACACCCTCGGCGTAAATAGCTTGAGCCAGAACAGTGGCGGTAGTTGTACCATCACCAGCTACATCGTTGGTTTTTGACGCAACTTCCTTAACCAGC
>JAHJAU010000081.1 GCA_018813785.1 Patescibacteria group bacterium
AAGACGATTAGGCAGATGACCAAGCAATAGTATGCCGAGAGTTAAGCGTGGAAAAATACATCTAAAACGGCGAAAGGGTATCCTTAAACGGACCAAGGGTTTCATGTGGGGTCGTAAGAGCAAGATCAAACTTGCCAAAACTGCGGCTACCAAAGCCGGTGCTTATGCCTACCGTGACCGCCGCAACAAGAAGCGCGTAATGCGCCGCCTGTGGCAGATTCGCATCAATGCTGCTGCCAGACTGAACGGTCTATCCTACAGCAATCTGATAGATTTGCTCAAAAAGGCCAATGTGACTATTGATCGAAAGATTTTGTCCAAAATCGCAGCTGATAGACCGGTGACATTTACCAAGATTGTGGAAGCTATTAAGAAGTAATTGATGAAGAGTTAAAAAACCGCCCAGCAAGGGCGGTTTTTTGGTTTATGGTTATGGGGTCGCGTCTTTAAGATTTAGTTTTTTATTATTCATGTTGGTCGGTTCAACTCAAAACTCTAACAACCTAAATATGGTCTCGCTTTGTTTGCTAAAAAGCTAGCTTCATTAGCGCCTTTTCCTACCTAAAAAGATCAGATAATTAAAGCGTAGATATAACAAAATTTAGATAATTATATCTTGACAGTCAGCCCTTTGTGTGGTAAGGTACTTCGTCTGAAAGACAACCGGCAGATAAACCAAACTGCCGGAAGGAGGGAGAGAGATGAGTAAGAGGCAGTATTTGATGGGAGCGGCGGTGCTGATCGTGCTGTCCGCGGGCATCACGGTGCTGGGGGTCATCGCCTATCGTCTGGCGAGAAGCCCCTCGCAGTCGACGGCCGTGGTCGACAACGACGACGACGGCACAACGAGCGATCAGGTGCCGCCGGCGGCTGACGAGGTGGTGCCGGGTGAAACAGACGACGAGGCTCCGCCGGCCACCGCCAGCATCGATCAGGCGCCGAACGGAGGCAGCGACAGCCTCGCCACCCTTCCGCCGCCAGCCAAGCTGGTCGTGGATTACACCGGCGGGGCAGTGACAGTGCGGCGGGATGGCAACCTGGAGCTGCGAGCCAAGAATGCGCCCTTCGGCTTCGGTGAACCGGCAGCGGCCAATCCCCAAGGAACGGCGCTGGCGAATGGCGACAAGCTGGTCGTCTTCTCCGCCCCCCGGGCGCTCGCCACCGACTCGACCGGCTGCAAGGCCACTCAGGTCGAGTACCGACTGCGCCCCAACGGCGACGTCGAAGTGGTGACGCGGGGTTGTACCCGCATCACCCAGTGGGAGTAGGTCGCCTACCCCACAACTCTCTAGTCGCACACCGCGACCCCAACGCTTTGTTGGGGTCGTTTTTTTGACTGAGATTAAATTTCTCCGATCGGGTACCGGGGCGGCTGCGCACCGGACTGTTCGCTGGCTCACAGTCCTCTCGCCGCCCTTCGAATCCCTTTCATAATATGAAAAAGCCTGCCTGACGGCAGTCTTTTTCATGGCGGATCCGAAGGGATTCGAACCCTCGATCTTCTCCGTGACAGGGAGACGTGTTAACCGGGCTACACCACGGATCCACTTGTTAGCAATGCCCAGTATACCCGAAGGAAAGAAAAAATCAAGAACATATCAATACTATTAACCCAATCTTAAATATTCAATCTTTTACTAAAAAATTGGCTATTTTAAACTATCTAGATTAAACTGAGCACAAATTATCAATAACCAACCACTTATGAATGAAAATAAACCGAGGAAAAACCCGGAACCACCAAACGGTATCGAATTAATTATGTCCGATCTGGAAAAAACCACGGAGCCTACCGAAATTAAAGCAACTGACTTACTGGAAAAACCAGACCTTGAAGAGGTAGAGCAAGCCATCGATGAAAGAGCTAAAAAAGAAGAAACGCAACAATTAGCCGAAGAACTTAATGAATTGCTAGATCGAGCTGAGAAACCTAAATCAAGATAAATCCAAAAAACCACGGACTAAACCCCGTGGTTTTCTTCCCTCAGTCAAATTAATACAAAAAAAGCGCTGATTAATAATCGGCGCTTTCGTGCTTATCCATGAGAACCAAACCACGATCTATGGTCGAAGGATGACTAGACGACGACCGCCCAAGTCCAATCGAACCATTAATAATCATCTCCCAACGACACAAAGCTTTGGCCATGTCTAGGGACGAACCAACCAACAATGCTCCTACCGCATCGGCAGCAAACTCTCCCAAATGAGACACTTCTTTTGACCAAACAGTCGTCTTTTCCCAAATCCAGAACAGTAGACCACTCGACAGCAGGAAAATCGCTAGTCTGAGCAAGAGTTCAATATCATAAAAACCACTTGCGCCAGACATGAGTAATAACACGAAAGACCACAGAACCACCACAAAGGACGTATTTAAAACCGTGATGTTGCCTAAATTTATTTTGGTTCTAATGCTCGGCTCGCATAGCATGAAATGACCAAACTCATGCGCTAAAATGAACTTCATTAATTGCGGCCAACGATGAACAAATTCCTCAGTTAAACTTATGCAGGGTCGACCTCGACAATACCAAGCTGCACCAGGAGAAGCGTTCTCAAAAGCATCAGTCACCATAAATAATCGCGGCTTGATGCAACTGATTTCCGCGCTAAAACGATCTAAGTGAGCGTGTATTTCCTGAAACGCGTGTGGTCCGACTAGCTCGCTACCATCCTCCAAAGCTGCTTGCGTATACATTAAACCTTGTAGCCATTTTTGCAGATTGACTAATAGACCCATGGTAACTGAGCTGAACAAAATCAAGCCGACCGAAACGATCGCCAACCAACCAACCGGAGAAAAGATGCTCAACATGAGTATCAGTGATACGACAAGCAGTGCCTGGCGAAAAAATACACTACGCAGAATTGTAGCGCGCCGCTGGACTATCGATAACTTTAAAACAGTCTCTCGAGTTAACAAGAGCCTTCTCCTTTTTAAAGAGCCTCATTTATTCATCTCGCACCATGCGGATGAGCCAGTATAAAAATCTTATTACTCTAAACTCAAAGTCAAAGCATTCTAAACTTCTCTGATCTCTATTGAGTTTACTTTGCTCGAAATATCAGCTGATTCACCAGCGACAACAATAATTTTATCACCCGACTTAACCCATTTAGTTTTTTTAAAAAAACCTATCGAGTGATCGATCAACTCCTCTGTCGTACTGCATTTGGGTAACATGAAGGGCTGTACTCCCCAAGATAAATTCGACTGCCGCAACCCACGATCGTCCAAAGTGGGTACAAAAATTGGCCTTTCTGGTCGATAACAACTAACTATTTGACCAGCCCTGTCAGAAATAGATGCAACCAAAATTAATTTGGCTTTAATGTCACGTGCCAAAAAATTGGCTAGTTCTGAAATAGCTAAACCAGCATCTTCGTGATTAAACTGACCAGCAGTAGTCACATCGTCAAAACGCGACTCTTCTGTCTCATGAATAATCCTGCTCATCGTCTCAACTGTCTCCACTGGAAATTTACCCGTTGCCGATTCGCCAGAGAGCATGACAGCATCAGTATGATCAATTACCGCATTGGCTACATCTGATACCTCAGCTCTGGTTGGTCTGGGATTC
Source organism: Patescibacteria group bacterium (assembly GCA_018813785.1). GTDB lineage: Bacteria > Patescibacteriota > Patescibacteriia > SG8-24 > SG8-24 > JAHJAU01. The sequence continues at coordinate 3,585 of JAHJAU010000081.1, forward strand.
CGAATCATCGAATCAAGCATTTGCGTGGCCACAATCACCGGCTTGGCTTTTTTTCGACATTTATCTATGACTACTTTCTGAATAAGCGGGACTTCTTCAGCTGGCATTTCAATGCCTAAATCACCACGAGCTATCATGATTCCATCAGCCGCCTCAATTATCTCGTCAATATTTTTAACAGCCTCGTGTTTCTCAATTTTAGCTATGATCTGAATTGATGAATGATATTTACTCTTTTCAACCGACTCTTCTTCAAAACTTTCAATCAAACATCGAAGATCCCGAATTTCTTGAGCATTTCGGACAAAAGATAATGCTACTAAATCCACACCCTGTAAAATACCGAACCTCATATCTTTTTTGTCCTTCTCGGTAATGGCTGGAATTCCCAGTGTTGCTGTAGGTAAATTTAATCCCTTGTGAGAAAAAAGAGTGCCGCCAGTCATAACCTCACACTGAATATCTAAACCGGCCACAGAAACAATTTTTACTTCCAGTAAGCCATCATCTAAAAGAAGACGATCACCGGGCTGGACATCATTATGTAAAGCATCATAAGTTAATCCAATTTTTGGCAGTGATACATTTTTTTCAGTTGAAAAAACCACGAGCTTCCCAGTCTCAAGAGCTATGCCATCATTTGGTAATTCACCAACGCGAACTTTTGGCCCCTGAAGATCCTGTAAAATAGCAATCGGTTCATTAGTTTCTTCGCTAGCACGGCGAATTAACTGAATTAGTTCCGCGTGATTCTTATGTTCGCCATGCGAAAAATTAAGCCGGGCTACATTCATCCCAGCTTGAATCATCTTCTTTAGAATCACTAAATCATTAGATGACGGGCCAATGGTGCAAACAATTTTTGTTCGCTTTCTCTGTTTCATAAAAATATCTCTGAATCAAATAACACCTTGATCTTAGGCAAAAAAGACATTCATCCCAATTCAATTCTTAAAAACAAAAAACTTTTACCATTTCAAACATTTTTAATGGGAAGTTTTTCCAATTCATCACGAAAAGATTGAACATCTTCAAAAGATCTATAGACGGAGGCAAATCTCACATAAGCAACTAGATCAAAATCTCGCAAATGTTTCATTACAATTTCACCGATTTCACTACTAGGAACTTCTGATTTACGGCGCCGTTGGATGTCACGCTCGATGATACCAACCAATCCTCGAAAACGATCGGGTGTGCAAGGACGCTTCTCCAGCGCGCGACGCAGTCCGGATTCTAGTTTATCACGCTGATATGACTCTCGACGAGAGTCGCTTTTTATCACTATTAAGTCAAAAATCTCGACGGCTTCAACCGTCGAGAATCGATAATCACAGGTAGTACACTCGCGTCGTCGTCGCACTCCAAGACCATCGGCCGACACACGGGAATCAACCACTTTCGTTTCCTCACTCGAGCAAATCAGACAACGCATGATCGTGTCCAATCTAAGGTAATTTTCGGCGAATAAAAGCCGGAATCTCTAAATCTTCAGCCTCATCAACAGCTGCTGTTACAATCTGCTTTTCACCTCTCGCTTTTTTTTCAGTTAGCGGTTTCCGGATAAAGGCGCTAATACCATCGACTGCGTCCCGGACAATATTTTCATGATCCATTGATGAGGATTCATCTCTGATCGATTCAAACTCTGCCGCCCGAACTTTTTCCGATTCTTCATCATTTTTTTTGCTAAATCTATCAGCAGCAAAAAAACCGGAATCAACCTTCTGCTCCAGCCTCCGGCCGCCATTAAATCCGGTAGCGATAACACACACCTTGACCTCGTCTTCCAAGCGTTCATCAATAACTGTGCCAAAAATAACTTTAGCGTCGCTATCAGCATTGCTGGTAATTAACTTGGCCGCTTCATCAAATTCATGCATAGATAAATCCGGTCCACCAGTAATAGTAAAAAGAATTCCTTTGGCTCCGTCAATTGAAAGTTCCAGCAATGGACTAGAGATAGCTTGCTTGGCCGCAGCAACCACACGATTCTCTCCGGTCGCCATACCAATACCCATTAAAGCTGAGCCAGTATTAGACATAATCGATTTTACATCGGCAAAATCAACATTAACCAGACCCGGAATGGTGATGACTTCAGAGATGCTTTGGACACCTTGACGCAAAACATCATCAACAGCATCAAAAGCGTTAACTAATGTTGTCTTCTTGTCGGTAATTGTCAGCACTCGATCATTCGGTATAACAATGATCGTATCTACTCGCGAAGCCAAGTCATCGAAAGCTTTTTCGGCAATATTTCGTCTTTGTAAACCCTCAAAGCTAAATGGTTTGGTAACCACAGCTACTGTAAGTGCACCGCAGTCGCGAGCGATATCAGCTATAACCGGTGAGGCACCACTCCCAGTTCCACCACCTAAGCCGCAGGTAATAAACACCATATCAGCACCATTCAATACTTCCCGAATCTCATTTTGACTTTCTTCAGCTGATTGGCGACCAACATCCGGATTCATACCCGCACCAAGACCGCGAGTTATAGATTTACCTAGTTGTATTTTTTTCGTTGCTTGTGAATTGTGTAGAGCTTGGACATCCGTATTAGCTACGATAAATTCAACACCCTTGATCTTAGATTTGATCATGCGGTTAATTGCGGAACCTCCTGAACCACCAACACCAATTACCTTTATTTTGGCGAACGATTCAATTGCGGGCTTTACCTCTGCCATAATATTGTCTCAGTTAGTGGTGTGCGACAGTTTATTCGGGTCGACCCGAACTGTCGAAAAAATCGAATGATTTAATTTATACTATAAATGTATTGGAGCATGAACACTCCGTCAAGCGAATATTAATGTAATTGAACACAAAAATTGTTCGTTTGATTCGAATATCTAAGCGCCGGCGTTTGTACGCCGGCGATCATCCCCCAGTTGCTAATAGAGCCATTATTAATGCGTTACTGCTCCGAACAATTTTCTGATCCCCTTCGCCATCTTTTCCATTGGCTTATAGCGTTTCCAAATACGGTTTCTTCGACTGTCAGTTGGTGTCTCATTAGCTCCCCATTGAACTAAGCCAAGAGCAGTTGCAAACGATAAATCATTAACTCGATCAGTAATGCTGGTTAAACCAACTGGATAACCCAAAGCGACCGGTAATCGCAATTTTTCTTTAGCCAACTCAACCATGCCCGGTAACTTGGCTCCGCCGCCAGTTAATATAATACCGGCCGGCAAAAGACCGCTCCGACCAATAGCTTTCAATTCTCGGTCAACTTTCTCTAAAAGCTCTTCGCAACGAGCTTCAACGATTTGTGAAATATATTTTAATGATACTTCTTCACTATCCTGTACACCCAACTCTTTCAAATCTATCTTGTCATTTTTTCCAAAAGATTTCGGTAATGCTGAGGCATACTGTAACTTAACTCTTTCAGCTACATCAATTGAAGTACGCAGACCGATAGCTATATCAGCGGTTATATGATCTGACCCCAGCGGCAAGGATGTCACGTGAAGAATGTCCCCGTGTTCAAAAACTGCCAGACTGGTTGAAGCCCCGCCTAAATTAACTACCGCCACCCCCAATTCTTTCTGTCGCGGAGAGATCACAACTTCAGCTGTGGCTAATACTCCCAAAACCAGCCTTTCAATATTAACCCCCGTCCGATAAACACACTTGGTTAAATTTTTGATGTGTGAAGTCAGACCTTGAATAATCTGTGTATCTACTTCCAACCGAATACCGGTCATACCAAGCGGATCTTTGATGTCTTTCTGTCCATCTACCGCAAACGTTCTAGGTATAACATGAATGATCTCGTAATTAACCGGTGTGGCTACGGTCTGAGCAGCATCAACTGCTCGTTCTACATCTTCATCACGAATCTCCCCGTCCGGACGAGAAATAGCCACCACTCCCTTACTCTCAATCATGTTAACGTGAGATCCCGAAATAGAAACCCAAACGGAACCAACGGGCATACCGGTAACCCGCTCAACTTTCTCGATACAAGCCGAAACAGAAGAAACAGCGTCTTCAATTGAATTGATTACGCCTCGGTTTATACCTTCAGATGTAGTTTCAGCCGCCCCAATGATGTGTATCTGCCCCCGTTCTGAGGCAGGCATTTTCTGACCAACCGCGATGCGAACCGCGGTTGAACCGATATCAATTCCGGCGAACAAAGATTCGTTCGACATACTTTAGCCGAACAGCCAATTTAATAAATATGGCCACATTATTAAGACACCAACCAGCACGGCGGCTACCGCAGCAACCAGCACCGTACCGGCCATGACGTCTTTGACTTCTTTAACATGAAGATGAACTCGTGGCTTTAACAAATCCACCACCCGTTCAACTATACTGTTCATCAACTCTAACACAAGAACCATGGCTATAGCAAGCGTCAAAATCGCCCTCTCAACTCCACTTAGATCAAAAACAAACATGGCACAAATTATCAGTACTGCGACGAATAATTGAATCCTAAAATTTTGCTCTTCGCGCCAGACACGAATTATTCCAGCGCTGGCGTAAGAAAAACTTTTTTGTAATTGTTTGATGTTCATGACTGCTGATAAATTAGCTAAAATTAGCCAATTATTCTCCATTAATCAGATTCATTATTCTTTGTTGTAAGCTAAACATCTCAATTTCATCCTGGGTGGTAGTGTGATCATGACCCATCAAATGAAGTACTCCATGAACCAGCATAAGAGCAAATTCCTGCAATATTTCACATTTCTTTTCGATTGCCTGTCGATGAATTTGTTCACTGGATATTACTATCTCCCCCAGCAAGGACGGACTGGATTCATCGGTAGCATCAATAAAAATACCACTGCTGTCGTCAATATATGAAAAAGATAGAACATCTGTCGTGCTATCCACTCCGCGATATATTCGATTCAAACGCTGCATCTCTTGATCGGTCACAATTGAAATATCAACGTGAACTGCCTGATATCCAGCGGAGCTTTGATAAGCCAAATCAATTATTTTTTTAACGAAATTCGCCGTAACTCCCGACGGCAATTGTCCGGAAATATCTGCGCTGACCATATCAACCTTCATCTGCTGCGCCTTCAGTCGACGAACCTTCTTCGATTTGATTAAAAGACGGAGAAGACGGCAGGACAGATGTTGCCCCTTCAGCATCGCTCGGTTCGATTATCTTGGCTTCTCCAATAAATTCCAAACTATTGGCCATCATGGATAATGTAACGCGATAACGAATCTTTAATTCACTGGCCAAATCGTAAGTTAAACCGACCACCATTCCGTCGTTAGAGACAAAAACTGTTCGTCGATCTGGTGTAATAATTTGTTCGTAGCCCTTACGATTAATCAAATTCTCAAAACGATCAACTTTGACCAAACCTTCTATCGGAGCTTTAGCAAACCAATCGGCTAATGATTCTTGTGGTGATTTTCGATAAAGCGTAACTTTAATATTCTCGCTGGTGGCTGAAGTAAATTGAACTGTTTGTTCAGCTGGAATATCTCGAACATTCCAGGACTTAGGTCGATACATCTGGATGCCATAATCCTCATTGCGATAAACAGTAATCCCTGGATTATCAATCAAGCGAGCGGGATCACGCTTAGCCGGATCAAACAAATTCAAAACTTCATTCAGGTCAACATAACTGTCGCCATCACTATTGGCGCTATTCGGGTCACTGCCAAAAATCTCATTCTCTTCAACATCAGTTAAACCATCGCTATCGGTATCGAGAGCTTGTTCCGGCGGTGGTGGTTCGCAATCCTGCGGACAGTTAGCAAACGTCTCGCCTCGATTTTCCTCACACTTATCATCACCACAAACTGGCGGTGGTGGTTCGCAATCTTTAGGACAAGACTCGAAAGTCTCGCCGGCCTCGCAAGAACGGTCGCCACAAACTGGCGGTGGTGGTTCGCAATCATCAGGACAAGAAAAATGATTCTCTGATTTTTCACACTTATCATCACCACAAACTGGCGGTGGTGGTTCGCAATCTTTGGGACAAGACTCAAAAGTCTCTGGCATGCTACACGTGCCATCACCACAAACCGCTTTTTGTTTAGAAAAAAACAGAACATAGGCAGCCGTGCCGCCAGCTAAAAGCAAAATAATTATCGCCAATAATACGATTAATACGCCTAATTTACCCTTCTTGCCCTCGGCTGTAATGTTCGGTTCGGACGATCGTCCTTCGGTGTTCGGCTGACCGGCCGACGACTCCGTTCTTCTGGTCGGTTTAAGTTTTGCTGGCGCACCATAAAACGCATCGGGGATAACATGGATCTCCGTGTCTTCCTTGCTTGGACCTGATACACCCGAAGGTTTATCCAGCCCTAACCCTGATGGTTTTAGTTCATCAACCATAAATTCCAGCCAAGATTATTGGGGTAGATTGAGCAACTTACCCTCGCCATTCGGATTATATCCGGCCTTAACTTCTTCGCCATCGATATAACCATCGTCATCCGTGTCAGGTTTAGTCGGATCGGTATTGTATAAAAACACCTCTTCCCGATCAGATAAACCATCGGAATCGGTGTCAGCACTCTGCGGATTAGTACCGCGTTGCCGCTCTTCCTCATCACTTAAACCATCATTGTCGGAATCAAGCGGTTGATTAGCTGGTTCCGGTTCAATAACCGGCTCGGTTGGTGTAGGCGGACAATCCGCTGGACAATCAATAGTTGTTTCTGAATTGTCGCAAACACCATTGCCACACAAAACACTCGCCGCCAACTGACAATCACTCGGACAAATTATTTCCTCTCCTGGTTCGCAAATGGTATTACCACAAATTGAATCGACTGGTGGTTCCGGTTCAGGTGGTGTTCCCTCGACTGGAACAGTGACCTGATTATTGGTCGGAGCTTCATTGGTCAAATTCAATAACTCCGAATCAGCGCTTGTATCACGCAAATAAAAATACCAAACTCCACCCCCGATCAAAGCCACAACGACAAGAGCGATCGCGATGAACAACAATTTAGATGGACCACGCGAGGCGACTGAATTCGAGGATGATTGCTGATCGGTAGGAGCGGACACTCTGGTCGCCGAAGACGAACCGGCTGAATCCTTAGCTGGGTCAATTTCGGCAAAAATATCTTCTGGCTGATTTTGTTCGTCGAACATACAACTTAAAAAAATAATATTATTTTATTCTCCTTCTGACTCTGGCGCTGATAAATAATGGCCAATAAACTCATGCTCCGAACCACTTTCTTCGCGTCCGCGAAAACGTAAAAAAATAATTTTATCTTCTGGAACATCCAGAATCTCAATCTCGTGCGTAGTTGTCATTTCATCTTTTTTGATACTCCCGAGTTCATAATCAAGCGTTCGGCCATAATCAACGATCGAAGTCATGGGAATGGTTGTTGTCCAAGACAGAACAAATTTTCCTGCTCCACTTTCAACAAACTTAAACTCAGAAAATATGTCGTAACTGACGCAATCAGAAAAACAAATTTTAACGCTTTCGTCTGGCGAACAGATCCCGTCTCCACATACACCCCTTTTCACCTGGATACCTTCATCTTTAACCCCTGAATTTAGACCTGAGTCTCTTTCAGTGGCACCAGTCGGACTTTTGGTTTGAGATATTGTTTTGTCCGAAAATAAATCACTTCTTCTTAAAACAACAATAGCACTAATAACAACCAATAGAGCTGCAGCCAGTACTACTACAATAATGATTAAATTTTTATTGCTCATAAATAAACGTGATCGAATACGTTGACAACGATACTACTCTTCACCACACACTTTTTGGAAAATTGTACGCGCCAAAGTGTCGGCATTAATCGAACGACAAATATCAACAAATCTAGCAGATCTAGGCGTATCAAATTCATTTATCGGTTCGGGTAGGGCTGATTCCCACAAAGGTCTATGATTTGAGCATCCCCTATTACCACCCCTTGAAAGCACGAATAACTCGACGTAGTCTTCGGCTGTATCACAACCGGGTAACGTGCAGTTCCTGGCCGCTTCAGCCACTATTTCAAGATTGACACTCGCTAAAGCGCTTTCTGGTACAGGTACTAAACCATTACCAGCCGGAGGTGGTTCATCAGTCACTACCACAACATAAGGATGGGCGTTACGCCGCCAGGAAATACCATAGTCCCAGCCGTAATCATTGTCTGGCCTCATCAAGGCATAGGCAGCGGCATAACTTGCCTCAACCCCCATATCATCTCTCCCGGGATCAAACTTACTTAATCTTGGACGGTCACGATTCCAATCAATAAAAGTTTGTGGATCCTTATCACAAACCGGTCTGACTACATCATCATCCCACGCCCGCCAACAAAAAGAGTACATATTTCTTAGGGCAGTCTCAAACTCTGCAAAACTAACTAAATCCTGAAACGAGTGAGGTAGATATCGAGGACCTTGCCGAATATTCAATGTATTTAACTCCTTTTGTGAAATAGTAACGAAACCGAATCTATGGTCACCTGTGCCAGCCGCGTTAACTTGTCGGGCTAAATCGCTCAAAGCATTTATAACGGAATCTATAACGTTATTCATTGTTCCAGTTACATCTATTACGAAAACCATGTCTACGCGATTGCGCAAATGTAGAGCGTCATCAGCTCTAGCATTACAATCATTATCAATGCCGTCGCAGCTGGTTTCCAAACCAGCTGGCACTACAATACCGGTATCAGGGATTAAATAGCGTGGATGAGCAGTGGCGTTATCCTTTACACAATCAAAATCATCTGGCACACCATCGTTGTCATCATCTGGATCGCATGAATCAGGCAGACGAGTTTCTTGAGTCTCATCAACAAGCCAGTGTTGCCGTTCTACACAAAATTCTCGCAATTGAGGATCAAAAACCGTATCACATCTTTCTAGTGGTGCAGGGCCACTCCCAATAACGTAGGCTCTACAGGCAGGGCAATCGAGATTGTCCGAGCCGCCAATTACAGCCAGCCCTGATTCTATTTCACATATCTCTGATTCTCTATCTGCACAATCTAAGACACAAGACGCATCAGAACAAATAGCGTAGCCAGTTTGTGCACCAAAACTTTGGTCTTGTAGCCGAGTACTTACACACAGACGACTTGAATTGGGAGTATATAAAACCGGCTCGCATATTTCTGGTCCGGCTGGAATAGATGCAGGTCCTTGGATATCACCATCACCGCAATATGGACCGGAGACCGTGCCAATTCGGCAGGCCGGGGTGCAATAAGTACACAGTCGACCATAGGTCGGCGTACAACGCGTGCCGTTACGCGCTCCGTCGTCACACAACTCACCACCCGCCCAATTAACAAAACCGTCACCACAAACATTGTTGCGACAGGTGTTGGTGCAAGTGTCGTTATTTTCGATGTTACCGTCATCGCACTCCTCGCCGGTTTCTCGCATACCATTGCCACAGCGCCCCGGCGCAGTACAAGCCCAAGCACTCCACTGACAGGCAGTGGGGTCATCACGATCAGAGGCCGGATTATTCGCTCCACAAGATCGAGTAAACCGCTGATCGACCGTCGGGCAAAAGACACACAAACCACCATCTTCGGCACAATCAGCATTAGTGGCACAAGCACGACCATTGGGTCGTCGAACGTCACCACTGGTACCGATGCAAGCACCGCGACTGGTTTGAATACCACCGTCGCATTGTTCAGTTCCGTTTATAATACCGTCTCCACAACGCGGTGCCGGACCACGACAATCCCAGGAACAGCTATCAACGTTGACTCCTCTGACAGCTCCCCCGGCACACGCAACTCCAGAACCAGCCAAAATACCATTCAAATAATAACGACCATTGCTCGCTCCACAATCACAAACTTCACTTGGGTGTGGTAAACCATCCCCGCAACGGAAACCAAGAGTCTTACAATTGGTACTGCAATAGCCGTATCTTCCATTCAACGCACCATCATCGCACCTTTCCTCCCGACTACCCTGAATAACACCATCACCACAATAACCCACCTCACAAGTCGCGGGATCGGGATTAACCGGAATAAATTCACGACAGGCGCGCGGCCCTTCGGTCTGACAAATTTCCTCGCGAGTTCCCTCAACATCTCGCAACACGCCTTCAATTTCGGCCGAAACGTTACAAGCACCAACTCGTCGCTGACCAACTTCACAAATTTCGGGATCAACATCTGACTCATTGAGTATGCCATTACCACACTCGGCTCCTTCACCAAGCGGCACACCAGTACACGAATCGATCCCCCGATAACCACTCAACCAAATCTTCGTATCGGCATAGTTGCAGGCACCACCACTCCACTTACAACCCCTGGCCAGACAACTCTCCGAGTCAACCGGATCCAAACAAGTTTCACCCCCGAACTGCCAACTGGCGGCCCGACCGGCATCATTTAAATATTCCAAATCAGCATTAAGCTGTACCCCGCCACTCAACATGGAATATTTATAGATATGAGAATGATCGCCGCAACGGAATTCACGCTCAGTTGAATTCCAGCAGGTATCGGCCTCAAAACCGGCTTCAACCGGACAAGCGGCAATATTATTTAAAGGATCTTTAGGTAAATTAACCCTAAGCCCTGACCCAAGAACCGCATCCCAAGATGGCCAAATACTATAAGTTCGCGACCGCAAAAATGTCCCCTCGCGCAAGGCTGGCGGCGAAGCAACCTGATTAATCGTCCGCCTCATATTTTGCAAATCCGCCCAACGTCGAACATCATGTTTAAATTTCGACTCCGGCACATCACAGGTGCCTAAGGGGCAATCAGCATCAATCTTACAGATAATATTATCTTCGCTGTCTTCGAGATGTGCGGCTGAGCCATCGTTGAGGCGACAAATATAAGTGTCGGCTAGATTAGCATTAAAATCTAAACGACTGAGAATTTGATTAAAGACTGAGACGGTCTCGGCAGACGCACCATCGCTATAAGACATGACATAAACATTGGTGAATAGGTTTATGCCACTCTGAGCACCAGCGTTCACGTACACCGTCCGTCCATCACGTAAACCGTCGTAACCGGCGACCGATAAAGATGAAGGCGAACCACGGAAGCCACGATCAACATACCAGTCAGCAATACCGCTATGTGTTCGATTGGCAGCGATTCTTAGACCAAAAGCATCATCACGCCAGACACCGTCCCTGCTCCTGACTGGATCGAAAGTAAAAAGATACTCTCGCATGATTCCTGGTGCCGGATCAGTCAAGCGAACAATTGATCGACCGCTGTCAGCCGGAGCCGTACCAACGGGATCTTCAATATTAAGATATGGTAATAGTCCACCAGCATCACCGGCACGCACCCCATCACGACAGTAATAGAACTCGACATTAGTCCAACGATCCAAGAACGGGTACCAGACCCGAGAGTTCGGCGCACAATGATGAATTGGTGCTGGACCCAAGCCACCACCGTCATTTTGTTCCCAAGGCAATGAAACTTCACCAGTTGCAGAACAAGCCCGCCACTCCGGCCAAGGGTTGTTACACAACATCACCACTACATTACTACGACCGGCATATCTGGCATCTAGATCACCTAGGGTGGATTCGGTAATAGTAATAGCTGCCTCCACCACTGCCTTCCCATCCTGAGCAATATAATCTTCTGGCCTGTCTCCCCGACGGCTACCCCTGACCCTGACCCGAGCTTGATTTGGTGTCAAAGGAAAAATTTCTTCAGCTGGAATTTCATCTTCCACTACTATCGGAGAAACTGGACCATCCTCAAGATCCCCACCATCCGGCTGTTCAGTCCAAGACAAATTCCAGGCATAAATTCCAGGCATGCTAACGATAGGCATGTCACCATCACTATGTACCTCAGCGGTAAACGCGTGTTCATCTTCAATAGAAGAAAACAAATCTGATTCCGGATCAACACTAACCCGACGCACGCGACAAATCTCATCTCTGGTACCAAAATGAGCGATATTCGACTGAATCGTTACTCCATGAGTAGACTTGGCGCCTGGTAAAACACGAACACGAAGCCAGGCATCAGCCGGATAAGGCTCACTCGGCCAAAATTCGGCCTCAGTGGCGCTAGGTGTCACCACCTGACCATTAACTAAGCAAAAATCAGCTACTGCTGGCAATGGAATGGCCGGTGCACCAAAAACTGGGCTGATAATACGCTGAACAAAACCAACGACGTGCTGCCAAAGCCTGGCTAGTAGTCCGCGCGGTTGACCGCCCACCTCGGCTATGGCTATCGGCCGGACAACTTCTACGCCTTCACCACAACCGTCAGCATTATAGTAACCAACCTTTAGGTTCTGTTTAACGGACACTGAATCCATTGGTTGATCGAAAAAGACGCTAATAATTCCATTACGGCAAATATCGTCCCGACCAGCGACTGGGTCATAGGACAAAACTCTAGGCTTGGCCACGCAACAACCAGATACAGCACAACCCAACGGTTCATCTGGCAGGGGACCAGGAAGTTCACCTAGCCGGATCGCATCAACGATAGCTGCGCAATGCGCGTCACCATCAACTGCCACTCCACAGGTACAAGCGAGCGTTACTCGTGAATTACCCTCTTGTCCGGCTGGCACTTCAGGATGATCAGCGGTTACTGTACTAGTAGCCAAGGCGGGATCGTCAGTATCGTTATCACGTGACATAACCACCTGATAAGTATCGGTAAATCCGTCAGGCCCCAACATTCGACCATCACAACGCGGATGCTCGGCTGGCGCATTCAGGACACCATCACCACAAAATGAAGGTGTGTCATGAAAAGCAGATGAACCTTCGCGCAGACAACGATCACTGCAACCGTCATTATTACTGGCATTGCCATCATCACAGGCTTCACCAAAGCCTGCCTCCACAACACCATTACCACAACAATTCATTGGTGGTGGATCACCAGGAACTGGAGGAGGACAAGCACCAACCAAAGCACCTTCATACAAGCAGTTGGCACTACAACCATCTCCGCGATTAGTATTGCCATCATCACATTCTTCGCCTGGTTCTGTTAAACCATTACCACAAGAACTAACGCAAAGCTCACCGGCTGGTGTGGCTATTGTACAAAGCTGAACAGTGCCTTCATTCAAACAGTCTCGACTACAGCCATCACCATCGCGAGTATTGCCATCGTCACAGGCTTCGCCATCAGCCCGAATTCTATCACCACAAGTCGAACGACCGGCGGTTGATCCGAGCAAGATACAGCCCCAGCCTTCGGGTCGACCGTCGCCATTATAATCCTGCCTAGGATCCATACAGCCACGTGGGAAGACCAAAGCCCCGCCAGCTAATGGATCGGGAAGTGCATCACAGTTTTCTCCGACATTTATAGCTCCGTTACCACAAGCAGGCGGCTCGGTTCCGCTGACTAAACAATTACTGCTGCAACCATCACCATCCAATACGTTGCCATCGTCACAATCTTCACCGCGCTCTGCTGGCAGACCATTACCACAGGCCGGTACATTGGGTAATGATCCGGTCATTAGACAACGATCGGTACATCCGCGAGGCAAGGTCGAGTCAGTATCCACCGTGGTCGTATCATCAACACGTAACGGCCAACCTGCGGCGCTGACAAAACCACGCAAAACTGGATTGGGATTAATACCCCACTCCCAATCATACTCATCGGCTACCAATTCCAAACCGTCCGGATCACAAGTATTCGGCCGACTACGAGCGGTTAAATTCAAACCCAACCGCTGACCAACATAGTAAAGTGTGGCGTAATTTGGTCGCAACTCAACCCGACCAATAGCACAACCTTCCGCGTCTTCCACCGTTCGGAATGACCACTGATACCAACCAGCGGTATTAAGACCGGTTAAAGGCACTAAACTAATCGAGGTAATTCCAGTTTCATCTCCGCCTTTCAAACGAACAACGTAATGCGTTAATGGTCGCAAACGACCGCGTGGAACAATCGTCACTCGCATCATGCCCCGAGCCGGGTCGGCTGGAACAGCCGGAGCGTCGGCCACCACAGCAAATGGAATGAGGTTAAAAGGCGGATTGCAAGAAGGATTTCGACATTCAAAAAGCTGGACATTGCCCGGAGCGGTCAAAGATCCTTCGTTCATTGGAACATTAAATTGTGCGTAAATCAGGGCGTTCGTGCAGGCTTCTTCGCAACCATCAGCCGGAGAAACCTTGGTCACTGTCGGATCAGCAAAAGCCACTCTAACTAGTGATACACCGCGTAGTGGCAGCTCACCATCATCCGGTGTCAAAGCACAAAACAGTCGATCTGATTCACCTTCTGGGGTTTCACGCTCGCCACTGGCATAGTACACGCAGTGAGCCCGAGGATGAGCAGGTGGTCTTGGCGCTGGGCTGATATGACCACCATCAATTGACCAATCAATTCGATAGCCACCACCAGCAACACACTCCAACTCCACACATCTACCGTCTGTTGGAACGGCTTCAAACACGGTGTTTGGTACTCCTTGATGCTCGATCGTGGCTCGTCCAGGATTCACAAAAACACCAGCAATCTCGCACGGCGTTCGATCCTGTTTAGCTCTAAAAAACCAACTGTAATCACCGCCCGGACGACGATCAAAATTCCCATCCAAATAACGACCATCCATGTCTACGATACCAAAACCCTCGCCGGGGTTTGATCTTAAGGTAACTCGATACCAATAACCTGGACGGAGCTGTCTGTTCCCCGGTAAATCGTCGGGGTCAGCCGGATCATCCGGCGGGTAAGCACCGGCTTGTGGTCGAAAAGCAATTACGGTTCGTCGACCAGCTTCATCCGCTTCAACAGCGATATTTATGGTTGCTCGATCAATTGGAACCAGCTCTCCCCCTGAACAGTCTAATGAATCACCGTTGCCACATTCCTCAAATAAAATGCTGGCTGGATCTCTTAAAGATTCAGGCAACATTTCAGTCGTGAAAGCGACAGCGACCTGCGCATCCAAACAGACGTTGGTCAGTCGATCAGCCGGTGTGGGACTCTGACGAACTGGATGATCGACACCCAAAACGCAACTTCGCCGCAAAACCCGTGGGTAATTCGGTAAAACATTTGTACTAAAAAGCCAGCCAAAGGCACTATTTCGTTCATCCTGACAAGGATCGTCCGGCGTATGACAAGACCCGTCTCGACAACAAGTTGTACCCTCAGCACAAGTATTATCGACATTGCAATTTTGAACATTAAACGGAATGGGGTTCCTGGCCCAAACGTTTTCAGCTACAACGTGAACCGGCCCGGAAACTGGCCAAGTTGCCGGGTTCCCCCGATCACCAGGAACAACTGCTCGCAAACTGGTACCACCCCACGCCGGATACAGACCAGAGGCCATTGAAACATAGTCTGGTCTAGGCAAAAGATCCGACATGACTCCACGCAAATAAAACCGCAATGAATTTTCTGGTCGGGCTGGGTTAAAAGCCCCACCCATAGCTGCCACATTGCCAGGGCCTGTACCAAACCCCTCACCTTGAACTGTTATGACCGTGCCCGGCGGACCAGAAACAGGTGAAATCGAACACATTCCCGGCGGCACCGCAGCATCGGTCACTTCAAAACCAACTCGATTACTGGGCTGACCGGAGACACTCGTTATAACTTGAACTTGATAATCACCCTCTTCAACAAACAGTTCACCCTCGTTTTCTTCGATAATTTCCTGAGTTAGTCCAGGAGTACGCGGCACTTTAACCACAATATAATTGTCGTGCCAATTGTCTGCACAAATCGGCTCAAGACCCAGGGCAATATCATCACCAACTTCTGGCAGGAAATAAACCTGACCACGCCGATTGCCAAACCCCGATCCTAAAATAGTTACATATGACCCAACCGGACCGGTAGCCGGACGAATTTCTTCTATTCTGGGACCACCGGCTGAAGAGGATAAGCGTAAAGTAAAATTAGCTGGATTTGACGGCCTGACCCCACCCACAACAACCCGCACCGGATAGATGCCTTCACGAAGAACCGTTGGAACAATCGCTGTAATTAAATTAGCTGCCCAAGTCATGCCACCTCGTCCAATATCTACACCATCCATTCTGACCAAACTATCGCCTATCGCCGCTCCAAAACCACTACCATGAATATTGAAAGCACTACCAGAGGATCCAACTGACGGTTCCAGATAACAAATACCCGGCAACACATCAGCGGTAACAGTAAAATCATGAACTGGATCACCAAATTCGTCGTCAGTTCTGTCAGCTGGTCCGGCGGCAGTAATTAACATCAATGGACCAGAAACTGCTGCCGCTGGCACAGCCACGATAACTTCGTTGTGTTGCCAAGCAGCTGGATCGCAGGCTTCAACTGTAACATCATCAGCCTCACCTTCTGCACCCAAGAATACTATCCGACCGGGACGACTGCCAAAAAACCTACCACTAATAGTAATGAGACTACCTGGTCCGGCATCAAGGGGTGTTACGTCAGTAATAATCGGACGATCCTCGCATCGACCGGTATCTGGGTTGCAATAACCAGACGCGCAATCTTCGTGGGTCGTGCAGGCGCTACCTGGACAGCCTCGACACTCACCACCACAATCTTCTCCTTCTTCGCCCTGATCTGCGTCTATTACGCCATTGCAACAATGAGCCGGATTGATATAAAACTTGCGACCAGTCATAGCACCGGACTGCGGTACTCCATCAGCAGCCACTGCAGTCAAAGTATGTGGGACACCTGTTTCCAAACCTCGAGCGTCGATATAAATATCGTCTTGAATTTCAAAAACCTCAAAAGGATCTACAGGAGAACTATTGAAGACAGTAGCTTCACCAGGATATGGATCAAAAAACTCATCGACCAGATTAGCTGCTCCACCATTAAGTCTAAAACTGACTAAGGTTGGCAGAAAATCATCTCTGGCTGTAGCCCGGATCTCAATCTGCTCACTGCAATAGGCTGGATAAGACACCGGTGAACCGATGCTGACTGTAGGAGGTGTAATATCAACCTGATTACTGAAAGCCATGGCCCGATCACATAGATATCGATCAGCTTCCGGTGAAGAAATATCACCCAGAGTCGGCCAACAAATTAATCGTCGGCCGCGAGTATCTTGTAGACCATCATTTACAGAAACGCGATACCAATAATCATGTTCAAAATAAGTCGGATCTTCTTCTGGACTGGCGTTCGGTCTAAAAATTATCCGATTTGACTCAATAGCACGAGTGCCAACAACTTCAACATCGCAGTCCGCCTCATTAAACGGCCGCGGCTCATCACCTGAGAGTCTGGGATTACAGCGTGTAACCGCAAAAGAGGCCGGGCTGACAGAGCCGGGAAAAATATCGGCTGTGAATGCTACTTGAATGGCGTAATTCTTTGGCCAACCATTATTTCGTGGACCAGAACCAATCGGTGCCACGCCAGCCACACTAAAAACACTGCGACTGCCAGGTATTCCTCCGCCACCCGGGCCACCTGGTCCACCGGCACCCTCACCCAAAGTTCCGCGCTGAATTGCACCCAGTATAAAAGAGGCAATGGCGTAGGCCGACATAATAATCACCAATCCAATAACTCCATTGCGCATCCAGGCCTTGGCCTTATCTATCTGCTGACTATCGCCACCAGCAGTCATCCACAAAAAGCCCGCATATAATATAAGAAGAACAGCAACGATACCAAGAAGTCCCAGAAATGCATTTATTATTCGACCGATAGTAATCCGAATATCGGTCGAGGTTAAACCTAGACTCTCCCCATACTCCAAACCCAAATCAACCTGAGCCAAAGCCGGCAGGGCAAATATTGCTATTCCAAACAGCAATATGATCAGAAATGTAAATCGTTTAGTTCTTGGCATTAAATTAATAACTATCTATTACAATCCAATGGGACAGGAAAATGGATCGCTGCCAGTGGCATTACAACAAGAAGCATGGCCACCCATATCACAACGAATATATCGACTAGGATAAAAACAATTCTGGCGTGAATCCTTAATACGAGCGCCGACAACTGGTTCGTACAGCGGAATTCCTTCGTCGTGCCCAGCTGCTATTTCATCTAAAGTGAAGCCCAAATCGTTGGCTGTCAAAAAATCACGATGTAAAATATTCATTCTGGTAACTCTCACATCACCAATCACAACCGGTCCATCCCCGACACCAATAAAAAAGGCGGGGGGTGGAAGTGGTGGCAATGTTCGGCATGGTTCGGCCGGATCAGTACAATCCGCGGTTCGATCTTCCTTCTCGAGTTCGCGCGAGCGCAGAGCTATAGTTGTTCTCGAATCAATGAACAGCTCATCATCACCCGGAGCGGCTGTTTCATTATAAGCACCACTGCGCATAGAACCGATGCCCATAACCTTGCTCCAAGTTATAGTAATCGGAAGATTGACCGGCACATTTGATGGTCCGTCCGGATGCAAATCGTCAGCGTCTGGTGGGGGGACCTCTGCTAATGGATCTATTTGCGTAATCACCGGTTCAGTTAAATCAATAGTCGAGCCTACATGGTACAACCAGCGAACCGAATCACCGTCACCGACTCGAGTATTAAGTATGTAATCACTAACACGTGGACCTTCGGCAACACCATTACTGTTACCATCCAATGAATTTCCGACCATGTCGAGCGGGCCGTTGGGAGCAGCTGCTTTGGGTGGATCAGTACTCAAAGTCGCTGCCAGCGCCCGAACCCGAATTTCAATATTTCTGGGTAAACAATAAACCGGGTCACCACAGGAGTTAACGCTCACTCCCTCGCACGGTATGCTCGAGATAAACTCGACTGCTCTATAGCGTGGCCCCATATTTACCGCGCCAGGAATTGTCATGAACGATTCGCAAGTGTCACCGGGAATCCAACAGTCGCAATCCGCACCAGGCAAACAACGTCCTTCCACTAAAATATTGGTCAGACCTCGATCTGTCCGACCACTGCTGGTTGTTGGATCCATCGGTTCATTGAAATAAATTTGAAGCAACTGATTTCGTGGCAATATTTCTCTTTCAAGGGCTGGATTTATCACTGCCTCTGGCTCAACCGACAAAATCTGAGGTGGGGTTAAGTCCAGGGTTGTACCCGTGGTAAATGGCCAATAATAACCGCCATCAGCGTTCATTGAATCAAAAGCGTTTTCGACTTCTGGTTCTCCTTCTTCCTCACCTGGAACCCAAACTCTGACGCCGTTGTCACCACCACGAATAGCTACACGATATGTAACATCAGCAGTGGAACTTCCTAAATAATCTGTTGGCAGAATAACCAACGTCTGAAGATCCTGTGGATCAAACTCAGCCGCGACCATCGAAACACGTGCTGTGGGTGGTGCTATCAATCCAGCGTCTGGATAACGTGAATTGAACCGATCATCTGGAACGGATCCTTCTACTGCACCCAAAGATTCATTTGGAATTACTTTAAAATTGTCAGTGTTTAATTGCAAAACTTCAGGAATGATATCATCAGCTGTATCGTAGGTTCCATTGTCTTCGTAATCCATGAAAACGGTGGATAGCACGAACGGTCGTTTAAATGTAATCGAAATATTCGTGTTTCTCGGTACATCAGTCTGCCCAACTTCTGGATAATGATATTCGATTATTCCATTGCCTAAAATATGAGAACTACCACCACGCAATGAAGACAAGGATGATGAAGACCCGCCTCTTCCACCTCCACCCAGTAATGAAGCTCCAGTAATAGCCTGAAAAATAAAAGCGGTGATGGCATAAGCGGCCATTATGATGGCTAAACCAATCACTACGTTTATCATTAATTTTTTGGCTTGATCAACTTTTGAAGAATCGCCGCCAGCGGTCATGTATAAATAGCCGGCGTAAATAAACAGACTAACTGCCAACAACCCCAACAGACCCAAAAAAGCGTTGATAACCCTGGCAACTATCGTCCTGATGTCAGTTGTTGTTAAACCTATCTCAGCGGCATACTGCAACCCAACATCAGATGTCGTTAGCTGCGCAAAAGCCGCTATTGGAATGATTAGTAAACAAAAAAAACATGCACTAAATAACAGCACCTTGATAGCACTGCGCTTGGTACATTTCTGGCGATCCTGTTCGGACCAAACTAATGTCTTAAGCCTCCTTAGCATGGAGAGAGGTTGTTCTTTCTAAATTATCCCCCTGCTACTCAATTATATATGAAAAGCACTATAAGAGGTAAGGGGGCGCCCCTTATTTATCCCCGCAAAAATAAACTGGTCATTAAAACTACTTAAGATGCTCTTTGACCAGCGCACTTATCTTATTTCCTTCAGCCTTTCCTTTGGCGACTTTCATCACCTCTGACATGACTCGACCGAAGTCTGCCGGAGTTACCTCACCCAGCTCTAAAATCTTACTCTTAACCAACTCGCTCAATTCTTGATCACTCAATTGTTCCGGTAGGTACTGCTCAAGTATTTTAATTTCTTTCTCCGCTTTTTCGGATAAATCTTCTCGTCCACCTAACTTAAATGACTCGAGCGAATCCTTTATTTTTTTCATCTCTTTACCAACAATATCTAACACCTCTGTTTCTTCAAGCTTGGATCTTTTATCTATTTCCGCGTTTTTCAGAGCAGCACGAAGCATTCGCAGTGCAGAAACTACGAATGCATCACGTGCCTTGACCGAGCTAATAAAATCTTTATCGATTCTTTCGAAAGTATTCATTCGGTTTGGCGATATTACTGATGATTAGCTTACCGGCGACGACGCCCAGTACGACGAAAGTCTTCTTCTGTCGCCTGACCACTCTTAATTAAGAACTCGCGCTTTTCACGCAGCTCTTCACGCCTCAAAGCTGAAGCCTTGCCGGCGTTCTTGCTTGGTTGGGCTGCATGATACCTAATCTTTCGTGCCTGCAAAAGCCGCCCACTATCTTGCACTCGTCGACTAAATCGACGCAACAAGCTCTCAAAGCTTTCACCTTTTTTTCTCTTAACTTCAATCACGGTGAGTCACCTCCTTTTGAGATTATCAGTATTTATTGGTTGCCTGTGGCAAACCTCCTCTTGCCTGCGACATATTACCCAAAACTGACCAGAGAGTCAAATCTCCGATCAACTCTTAACTATCTTCTTTTTGAGATCGCTAACGGCTTTTTTATAATCAACTATCTCTTGCATGCCGGATTCCATATCACGAATAAGAATCGTTTCATCTATCACCTCTTGCTGACCAAGAATGACAGTGTATTTTGCCCCCAAGCGATTGGCGATTTCCAGCTGGGCCTTAAGTGAATTCTTGGTGAAATTACCGGCAATGCGCAGGCCAGCGTCGCGTAACTCTTCAAACAAGGCAAAGGCCTTGCGTCGAGCACTGTCACCTAACTGTGCAACAAATACATCTGGTATGCTGTCGTCCGGTGGATCTATCTCTTGAGCCTTCATCTGCAATATGGCTCGCTCAAGTCCAATACCAAAACCACAGGCTGGAGTTGGACGACCGCCCAACTGCTCAACTAAGTTATCGTATCGACCGCCACCACCAAGTGAAGCAGTTTTATTATCACCATCCTCTGGTATAAGCTCGAAGACGGTTCGAGTGTAATAATCAAAACCACGCACCAAGTGCGGATCAAGCACGTAGGGAACCTGTAAATCATCCAGATACTCAAGCACTCGCATTAGATGTTCTTTGCATGAGTCATCCAAACTATCAACAAGCTGAGGTGCTTCATCTTTTAGAGCAGCACAACCTTCTTCTTTGCAATCAAGTAAGCGTAATGGATTTTTTGATAATCGTCTTTTACAATCATCGCATAACTGCGAGCGCTTCGGTCGAAAATAATTGATCAACTCCTCCCGATAGGTGGGACGACATTCGTTGCAGCCCAAACTGTTAATGCGCACAATAGAACTAATTCCAAGTTCTTTATAAAACAAATACGCCAGCAGGGCGACTTCGGCATCAAGAATCGGATTGTCATCGCCGAAAACCTCAACACCAAATTGGTGATGCTGCCGATATCTACCTTGCTGTGGCCGCTCATAACGAAACATTGGTCCTATATAATAGAGCTTTACTGGTTGAGGTAAATTGACCATGCCGTGATTGACGTAGGCTCTGACTACTGGAGCTGTGCCCTCTGGTCGGAGAGTAACATTGTCACCACCACGATCAATAAATGAAAACATTTCCTTTTCAATTACATCAGTTTGTGTACCGGCGGAACGCACAAACAATGAGGTCATCTCTAATATTGGAGTATCAATGCACTCAAATCCGTAAGCTTGAGCCAAAGCCTCGGCCACACTTTTAACTCGTCGCCAAAACTTTTGCTCCAACGGCAAAGTATCTTTCATTCCGCGCAATGATTGTGGCATACCTTTAATTCGCGGAACGCTAGCAACTGCTGCGGTCGGAGCAGCCGGCGCCGCCTTCTTGTTGACTGTAGACCTGCCTGCTGTGACTGCCGCAACTTTTTGTTTTTTTGCAACTTTTTTAACGGCCGTCTTAGTGCCGGATTTTCCTTTAGCTTTTACCTTGGGTGACTTTTTTGATGGAGCCATATTCTGTGAATGGTTGAATTAATCGAGAGTCTTCTTTTTCGTCATTAGATGCTAATACGCCTGTCTGGTGCCAAACCAGCCGCTACTCAGACGATAAAAAATTATTATTCAGATGATATGTCGTATTCGACACCCTCAGTAAAAAAACGCATTTTTTCTGGAGGCCAGCCACGAAACAACACCTTTCCAACTATAAACCGCTGAGGCACAGGTCCAAAAATCCGCGAATCCATGCTAGCTGTTCGATTGTCGCCCATTAAAAAATACTCATTATCTCCCAAGAGCATACTCTTCTCACCTGGAGTATAGGAGTTAACTAGATAGTCATTTTCCTCAAGACGATATCCATCGGGATATGCTTCATCATAGAGATAGACCCCGCCTCGAGAAATTTCTATATGCTCGTTTGGCAAACCGATGATCCGTTTGATAAAAAACTGCCGCGGATCGTCCGGATAGCGAAAAACAACAATATCACCTCTCTCTGGCTGACCAAAACGATAACTAATTTCATCAATGATCAAATACTCATGATCGTGAAAATTTGGCTCCATCGAAGCCCCCTTAACGTAAAAAGGCTGAATCAAAAAATATCTAATTGGCAAAATGATAGCTAGAGAAATAACTACAACATGCAACAGCTCACCAAAAAAATTTAATGTCCGCCGAAAAAAACTTGGTGCTTCCGAGTCATTTTGATCAGATACACTGATATCATCATTTATTTTGACAAAATCATCTTCCATAAATAAAGGGGGTCGCGTCTTTAATATCTAGTTTTAAAACTAATAAATCTGGCCGGAGTCAGTAATTTTAAACTAGCTGATCTATTAAACTATTTATGTTTGGGTTGAAGCTTTAGCTGGTGGACGATGAAGGATTTGAACCTTCGGCCTCTGTCGTGTGAGGACAGCGCTCTAACCAACTGAGCTAATCGTCCTTAAATTAATTGGAAGTCAAACAAACCATCATAATTTGACCTCGGTATCCCCCTCCTTAAACAGTCAGCGGACCATAAATGTCCGCAAAGTAAGGCTAGCATAGCACTAATTTTCAAATCTGCAAAGACCGCTAGCCAGGACCTAATTAGTCAAATATTTAAGCTACTTGTCCTCACAGAAGGCCTTGCAAAACGCGTCTACTACCCTATTATGATAGTGTGTTGTATAAAGAAGATCGCTAGGTTAATTCCAATCAAATGTATTCCTGATGTGATGACTGAAAATTGTGACTAAATGACTTCATGAAAAATTTGAACGTAAACTTATTAAGTAGAAAAATGTCCCCGGCTTCACCGGGAAAGTCCGGCAATTTGCCGGTAAAATTTTTTATTTCACCACTAGCGGTGGCTATTGTCTTTATTTTGGCCTTTGTTCTAGGTCGCATTTCACAGTCAGAAGCTGCCTCACTTGCCTTGGCTGAACTTGATAGATTGCCGCTCCTCGGACAAATGAGTCATTTGATAAGTAGTCCGGATAGAAAGTTGATTGGTGAAAATGATGATCGCATCAATATTCTCTTGATCGGTATGGGTGGAGAAGGTCACGATGGTCCCAATCTCACGGACACCTTAATTGTGATCGGAATCCGTCCATCAGATAACAATGTAGCCATGCTCTCCGTGCCACGCGACCTACTGGTACCGGTCACTGGACACGGTTGGAGAAAAATAAACTCAGTTAATGCTTACGGAGAAATGGAATCACCTGGACGTGGCGGTGAACTAATCAGAACTACCATGGAAGGATTGCTGGGCATTGATATCCCCTATTACGTTCGAATTGATTTTGATGGTTTCAGATCGGTAATCGATGCTATTGGTGGTATAGATGTATTTGTGGAAAGAAGCTTTATCGATTATAACTACCCCACTTACGACCATGGCGTGCAAAAAATTTCTTATGACGAAGGCTGGCAGCATTTAGATGGTGAGTCGGCGCTAAAATTTGCCCGCTCACGACATGGTAACAATGGTGAAGGAAATGATTTCGCTCGATCCAAACGACAGCAGAAAGTATTAACCGCACTGAAAGACCAGTTACTATCCTTTAAAACTTTTCGCAGTCCATCTGCTATTGCCAATACACTGTCGGCACTACAATCCAACATCATCACTAATCTGAATATTGGTGAGATACTGCGCTTGGCACGCCTGGCCACCGCGATTGATCGAGAAAACATTCGACATCAAATACTCGACAATGGTGTCGACTCACCTCTCGTAGACAAGCTCGTCAACGGTGCTTACGTCTTGTTACCCAAAAACAATGACTGGAACTTGCTTCGCGAAACAGCAGCTAATCTATTTGATACTGCGGAAACAGCGGTGGCGGAAGAGCTGACTTCACCACCTAAGGAGGCTCAAGTTAATTCCACAGTGGACATAAAAAACGGCAACGGCCAGAGTGGATTAGCACGCGAAGCAGCTGAGAAACTTTCAAAACATGGATTTCGAGTCATAAAAATTGGCAATGCCGACTCATTCGACTATGATCGCACTATTATTTACGATTTAACCTACGGTCAGGACAAAGTGTCGCTGAAACTTCTCCAACAAACTTTCCCCGAGGCAAAAGTGGCGAGTAGTAAAGTAACCGCTGCCCAAGTCTCGCCTTCCGGCGCCAACTTTCTGATTATTCTGGGTCAAGAATAAAACAATATACCTACATGAAAAATCAACCCAAACTCACCCCGACTATAGCCTTAGTTGGTCGAACGAACGTCGGAAAATCGACGCTTTTTAATCGTCTAATAGAAAAAAGAAAGGCAATAACCTCTTCGGTCGAGGGAACAACACAAGATATAAACTTTGGACATTGTCATTGGCGCGACCAAGTTATAACAATCATCGATACGGCTGGGTTGGATTTAACCTCCAAGAAAGCGACCGATGACAACATTAAACGTCAGGCTGACTTAGCAATGCATAAGGCTGATATTATAATCATGTTGGTTGATGTACATGAATGGCCTCTACCTCAAGACTTGGCGCTGGCTAAACGATTACAAAAATCTGATAAAAAAGTTCTACTGGTTGCCAATAAGGCTGATAATCCAAAGATGCGACAACGGGCGGCACGAAAAGAATGGTTACAGCTTGGTTTAGGTGAACCATCACCAGTGTCATCAATTAACGGTTCTGGTGTTGGAGATCTGTTGGATGATTTATTGCAGTACCTAAAAAAGGCCGGACTAACCAGTCGTCCGATACCAGAACCAGATGTTCGTGTGGCTATAATTGGTCGCCCCAATGTCGGCAAATCATCTCTATTGAATGCCCTGGCCGGCGAAGAGCGAGTTATTGTTAGTGAAGTGCCACACACCACGCGCGAACCGCAGGATACCATGCTTTCTTACACTGAGCCTGATGGCACTGAGCACAACATTTTGCTTATTGATACGGTTGGAATTCGGAAAAAGGCCAAGGTGAAGGGCGGCCTAGAACATATCGGTATTAGTTTGAGTGTTAACGAGATGGAGCGAGCAGATGTCGCTTTTCTAATGGTAGACGCTAGCATTGGTATCGATGCCCAGGAACGAAAACTGGCTGGCCTAATTGAGAGAAAAAACGTTGGAGTGCTCATCGTTGTAAATAAATGGGATTTAGCTGATGAACATAATTTGGGTAGTGGAGATGACTTTCGTAAATATGTCACCGCTGAATTACCATTCCTAAAATTTGCTCCGGTGGCATTTATCTCGGCTAAAACCGGAAACAGAGTCAATAAACTGTTGCAGTTTGCAATTAATATCGCTCAACAACGCAAGCGTGAATTAACACAAGACCAGCTGGATAATTTCGTCGAGATGCTAAAGAAAAAACATCATGCAATCATCGGTGGAGGTAGAAATAAGGAAAGCAATCGACCAAAGGTACACGGCATTAGACAGGTCGGGACTAAACCACCAACCTTCATGCTCATCGCTAATAAGCGTGAAAATGTTCATCCCAATTTTTTAAAATTTGTTGAGAATCGACTACGTGAAGAGTTTGATTTTGAGGGAACGCCAATCACGGTTGTCTCTCGCGAGATTCGAGCCAAGTCACGAAAAAAATAAAACTGCGACCAAAATACGCCATTACCAATTTGAATCGCTGGTTATATGAAACTAATCGTCGGTCTGGGTAACCCGGGAACCAAATATGAATCAACTCGTCACAATGTCGGTTTTCGTGTTGTGCGAGCCTGGCATGCAATGCACGCGCTGGACTTTGATGGTTGGAAAAATAAATTTCAAGGTTTGGTATCCGAGGGACGCATTGGCAATGAAAAAATTGCCCTACTGTTGCCACAAACATACATGAACGAGTCCGGTCGAGCCGTACGCGAGGCTGTCGACTTCTGGAAAATCGAGCCGACAGATATCATCTTGGTGTCAGATGACTTTTCCCTGCCGCTGGGCAAGCTGCGTTTACGACGAGAAGGTTCAGCTGGTGGACACAATGGACTAAAATCAATCTTTGTTCTGCTGGGCACAGAAGAAATTCCACGTCTACGCCTCGGGATTGGTAATGAATTGCTGGAGCACCTGCCAGCTGAAAAATTTGTACTCGAACCATTTGCTGAAAATGAATTGGAGCCCTTAATTGCGACTCTGCGTAGCGCAGTTGAAGCCCTGAACATTATTTTGATGGAGGGTCTTGAGGAGGCAATGAATCGGTATAATTAATCTGGAACAACCCCGATAAAGGAGGCTGATTGCAACGAGAGTGATCGTCGTGACTCCACACCAATAACTCCAGTCAATAAAAAACCCGAATCGTCGGGCTTTTTTAATTAAAAAAGATAATTTGACAAATTTATACTATCTTGGTTACGGTTGGCCGCGCTTATGACAGACATTCATAAAATTCAGCACACCGCCTCGACCTATCCACCACTACTCACCCAACTGAAAGATCGAAAAGACCGACCGGAACAGCTATATGTGCGTGGCAATCTGGACACCTTAACACAGCTACCGATGGTGGCAGTCGTTGGTACACGAAAAATCACACCGTATGGTCGAGCGGTCATAAAAAGAATGGTGCCAACCTGGGTACGACATGGCCTTACTATTGTGAGTGGTCTAGCACTCGGCACAGATGCACTCGTACACGAAGAAACATTAAATGCTGGAGGGAAAACCGTAGCTGTTCTGGCTTCAGGGGTTGATGATCCTCATATCAGCCCACGAACAAATTTCTGCTTAGCTCAACGCTTGTTGTCTGAAAACGGAGTATTAGTTTCTGAATACTCACCTGGCACCACAGCAGATGCCTTTAGATTTCCGGAACGTAATCGAATTGTGGCTGGATTATCTCAGGTGGTAGTAGTAACCGAAGGCACCATGAAATCTGGCACACTAATTACGGCTAAGTGGGCCCTGGAATACGGCCGCGACGTCTTTGCTGTTCCCGGACCAATCACAACTGAAATCAGCAACGCTCCAAACTGGCTAATCTCTCAGGGTGCGCACCCCCTGCTTCAACCGGAAGATCTCCTTGAATATCTGGAGATTGATACGCAAAAACAACCCCAAAAAAATAAACAACAACTTAGCCTAAATGCCGCACTAATTTACTCTAAATTAAAAACCGGCCCAGCATCAGCTGACAATCTCATCATCAGCTCAAAACTTGACACCAAGACAGTTCTTGCGGCAATATCTGAACTCGAAATAAATGAGCTGATCTTTTGTTCGGGAGACTTGTACACGACTAGGGTTTGACGAGTAAACAATCGACCGCTAACCTATTTAACATATATATAATAAAGAAGCTGATACCCATACTCTTTGTGCCACTCTATTATGAAAAAAATTGTAATCGTTGAATCACCGACCAAGGCCAAAACTATCTCTAAATTTCTTGGACGAGGCTATAAAGTACTCTCGTCCTTTGGCCATGTCCGTGATCTGCCAAAAAATGATTTGGGTGTTGATGTAGAAAACGATTTCTCTCCGCGCTATGTTATTCCGACAAAATCGCGCAAGGTTGCTTCTGAATTAAAAAAAGCGGTCAAAAACGTAGATATGGTTTATTTGGCTACTGATGAAGACCGTGAGGGGGAAGCTATTTCTTGGCACTTAGATCAATTGTTTGGGCTAGCGCCGGACAAAGTACGTCGTATTAGCTTCCATGAAATTACTGCTACCGCAATTAAGCAGGCTCTCGAAAACCCCCGTGATATAAATAATCATCTGGTCGATGCACAGCAGGCACGTCGAGTTTTGGATCGGCTGGTTGGCTATAAGCTGTCCCCCTTTCTCTGGCGCAAGGTTGCACGTGGTTTATCAGCTGGGCGTGTTCAATCAGTAGTTGTGCGGTTAATTGTTGAGCGCGAACGCGAAATTGAGAGTTTTAAGCCACAGGAATATTGGACGGTTGAAGCCCTGCTCAAAAAAACAGAAAATGAAGAACAATTCCTGACCAAGCTTCACCTAAAAAATGGTGAAACGCTCGATAAATTTTTTCTAGCTGATGAACCAGCAGCTCAGACCGTTGTATCGGATGTAAAAGAAGCGACCTGGAAAGTTTCTAAAATCGAACGAAAAACGGTGCATAAAAAACCACATCCTCCTTTCACTACCTCAACCCTGCAACAAGAAGCTAATAATCGTCTCGGTTTTTCCTCAAAACAAACCATGACTTTGGCCCAGCAGTTGTATGAAGGTGTAGAGATAGGTACACATGGACAGACTGGTCTCATCACCTATATGAGAACTGATTCGGTTAATATCTCAGAAAAATTTATTGAGGAAGCACGACAGTGGCTTAAAGAAAATTTTAGTCAGGAGATATTGCCGAATGTGGTCAGAAAATATCAAACTAAAGCTAAGGGTGCGCAGGAGGCTCACGAAGCAATTCGTCCAACTGACGTAAGTTTACAGCCTAAAATCACTGCAAAATATCTTGATTCCCGGCAACAAAAACTTTATGAATTGATTTGGCGCCGAGCTGTAGCCTCACAGATGATTGATGCAGAAGTGAACACAGTAACCGTCGATTCGGAAACTCAGGCTGACGGTAAACCAACCTACACGTTTAGAGCCACTGGCACCACCTTAGTAAAAAAGGGGTTCCTGGAGATTTATCAATCGGAAACTAAGGAAAACCTGTTGCCGGAGCTAAATGTTGATGAAATGTTAGAAGCTCTGTCAATTAATCCCGAACAACACTTTACCGAACCCCCACCTCGTTATACTGAGGCCACCTTAGTTAAAACACTGGAAGAAAATGGTATTGGTCGCCCCTCAACTTATGCGCCAACTATCGGTACAGTGGTAGATCGTGGCTATGTAGAAAAAGATGGTCGAAAACTAAAACCAACCGACTTAGCTAAACTGGTGAACGATCTGCTAATTCAACATTTTCCAAATATCGTTGACTTTGGATTTACAGCTAAAATGGAAGAAGATTTAGATGATGTTGCTGCTGGTCAAAAAGATTGGGTACCGGTTATCCGAGATTTTTATGTGCCATTTGCTGAAAATCTAAGTGCCAAAGAAAAAGAGGTTAACAAAAAAGATGTAGCCGAAGAAAAAACGGATGAAATCTGCGAAAAGTGTAGCTCGCCAATGGTAATCAAAATCGGTCGTTTTGGAAAATTTTTAGCCTGCACTGGATTTCCGGATTGCCGCAATACTAAAACCCTGACAGCTGATGGGGCTGAAGTCGTAAAAGGAGAAGCGGAGGGCACGGATGAAAAATGTGAAAATTGCGGATCATCAATGATAATTAAACGCGGACGCTTTGGTCCATTCTTAAGTTGTTCTGATTACCCAAATTGTAAAACGGTTAAATCAATTCAAAAAAAGGTTGGGGTTAAATGTCCGGGCTGTGGTCAGGGAGAGATAATAGAAAAAAAGACCCGCAAAGGTAAAATGTTTTTCGCCTGTTCACGCTATCCAAAATGTGATTTTGCTCTCTGGAATCGACCGACTGGTGAAAATTGTCCGACCTGCGGCGCCTTATTGATCCTGGCCAAAGCTAATACAGCACGCTGCTCCAATCAAGAATGTAAATTTGAACGAACGATAGATAAAGAAGATTAATAGAAATTATTTAAAGGACGAATCGCGAGGTTCGTCCTTTTGATTATGCAGGCGCTAATCCGGACGCAATACGCTTAAACTACTGTTTCCAACCCAGATAATTTATCGAGTGATGAAGACTAAACGAAACTTAGTAGCCAATCTTTACAGCGAAGAGGTAAGATGGTAATGTTGTTGGTTGAAAGTATGCAATCTATTAGTGTCGACAACTTAATCAAAAAAGTACTGACTTATCAGCCGGGTGCAGATGTAGATATGATACGTCTGGCTTTTGAGTTCGCCCGCGATGCACATGAGGGGCAAGTGCGAAAATCAGGAGAACCCTATATCAACCATCCCTTAGCCACAGCCGAACTATTGGCTGACATGAAAGTACCAACATCGATCATCGTTGCCGCACTATTACACGATGTACCTGAAGATACCATCGTGACAGTTGAAGATATCAGAAAAAATTTTGGTGATGATATCGCCTCAATAGTCGCCGGCATCACCAAACTCGGAAAAATAAAATATCGTGGAATTGATCGATATGTCGAGAATCTTAGAAAAATGTTTATCGCTATGGCTTCGGACCTGAGAGTTATTCTAATCAAATTTGCGGATCGTATTCATAATTTGAGCACACTAAACGCTCTACCGCCTCATAAACGATTACGCGTTGCCTTGGAATCAATGCAAATCTATGCGCCCATCGCTAACCGCCTGGGAGTGAATGAAATGCGGGCTCAGCTGGAAGATCTGGCTTTCGCCCATGTTATGCCCAAAGAGTATGAATGGGTTACCGGGCTGATGGAGCAAGCCATCCGGGTCAAAAAAACCTATGTAGATCGAGTGCGCAATATCATTGAGCAGGAAATAAAGGCCAATGATATTGAGGTGCTTGATATCCACGGGCGCGTGAAACATAAATATAGCTTGTACAAAAAATTACTCAAATACGAGCGCGATATGGTACAAATCCACGATCTGGTCGCTCTGCGAATTATTGTGCCTAAAATAAGTGATTGTTATGCGGTACTGGGTATTATTCACCAAAAATGGAAGCCATTAAAAGGCCGCATCAAAGACTACATCGCTCAACCCAAACCAAACGGTTACCAATCCTTGCATACCACAGTTTTTTGCGAAGAGGGTGAAATTGTAGAATTTCAAATCAGAACTGAACAAATGCACGACGAGGCCGAGCTAGGCATCGCCGCTCACTGGCAATACGATGAAGATGGAAAAACCGCCTCCCCCAAGGTTCGCAAACAAATGGCTTGGGTAAAAGATCTGGCAGAGCGACAAAAATTTCTAAAAAGCGGTCCCGAATTCATGGAATCATTGGAGTCAATTAAAATTGATGTTTTTCAAAATCGTATTTTTGTCTTTACGCCAGAGGGTGATGTTATTGATTTGCCAGAGGATGCTACACCGGTTGATTTTGCCTACGCCATTCATTCACAAATTGGTAATACTTGTGTCGGTGCCAGGATAAACGATCATATCGTTAGTCTTGATACGAAATTATGTTCGGGTGATTGTTGTGAAATTATCGTTGATAAAAACCGGACAGGTCCTAATCCAGACTGGTTATCTTTTGTTAAAACTTCCACTGCTAAATATCACATAAAAAGTCGAGCTAAATCACGACTAACCAGATGGATAAGAAATATCAATCTGGAATCTGGAAAGGATAATTAAACCCCGGTTCACCAGAACCGGGGTTTAATCCATCCACTAAATAAACTTCAACTAAGTAATTTTTGTAAAAGGGAATTGTATTCCTCCTCGGAAAAAAAATGTAATACTATTTTGCCTTTACCTTTACGATTCGTAACTGAAACCTTCGTGCCATAAGCACTGCGCAAATTTTCTTCGGCTGCCAACATCTCAGAACTCTTTTTAAGTCTGGTTGAGGTTTTTTGTACGCTAGCTTCGGCCTCTCTAACAGTCACGCCGCCTGCTAACATCTTACGAAACATCTTTGCCTGAACTTTTGGTTCGGTAATAGCCAACAATGCTCGCGCATTACCAGCACTGACGACCCCAGTTGCTACGGCATCAAGCATATCAGATGGTAAATCCAATAAACGCATGGTATTAGCCACCGTGGAGCGGGCTTTACCAACCTGTTTTGAGATGTTTTCCTGAGTTAAGCCAAATTCCTCTGTTAATCGCCGATAGGCTCGAGCTTCTTCTACGGGGTTTAAATCTTCACGCTGAATATTCTCAATTAATGCTAAAACAAATTTTTCAATATCCTTTTCTACTGGTCGAATTATGGCTGGAACGGATTTCAGGCCTGCCAGTCGAGCTGCTCGTAAACGTCGCTCCCCTGCTATAACTTCGTAACCTCCATCCGGCCTAGGCGCAAGTGCTAGAGGCTGAAGAATTCCATGTTGGCGGATCGATTCAGTTAACTCCTCCATGCCCTGATGACCGAAAATTGTCCGAGGTTGACTGGGGTTAGTTTGAATCAAAGATAGATTGATTTCTGCTACACCTGACCCGGACTGTCGGACAGTCTCACTACGACTACTTCGAGTCATTAAACCACTCCCAGTTTGCGGTACATCGACTGTGGCGGTTTTAGCACCCGCCTGCGGAATCAAGGCACCCAAACCGCGCCCGAGTCCTGATTTTTTCTTAGCCATCATACTCAATACGAATGCTCAAGATCTATTATTTCTTTGGTCAAACGCTCATATGCTTTGGCGCCCTTAGACCATGGATCGTACTCCATAATTGGCCGGCCAAAACTTGGTGCCTCGGCCAATCGCACATTTCGAGGAATAACCGAACGAAAAACACGATTGGGGAAATGAGTGTGTAATTCTTCTACTACGTCGTTAGCCAATCGATTTCGTCCATCATACATAGTTACCACCGCACCTAAAACTTCTAAATCCGGGTTTAAAACTTCTTTGACCATGCCAATCGTCCGTAACAGCTGACTCAAACCCTCTAATGCATAATATTCAGCCTGTACTGGAATGATTAATTTATCTACGGCAGTTAGACCATTGATGGTCAACAAACCAAGTGACGGAGGACAATCTACCAAAATATAATCATAATCATTCCTGACTTCCAGTAGTAGGTTGGCCAGACGGTGTTCACGTTGTTCCAAATCTTTCAGTTCGATTGCTGCCCCAGCCAGCGAAGGTGTCGAGGGGGCCAATTTCAATCCTTCGATCTGAGTTGAAACCGTAGCTTCTCGCAGTGTGCTTTCACCGATTAGTGCCTCATAGGTGCCGCACTCAATCTGACTCGGATCCAGTCCTAACCCGGAAGTGGCATTTGATTGTGGATCCAGATCAACTAATAAAACAAACTTACCGTGGGCAGCCAAATAAGCACCCAGGTTGATTGCTGTGGTGGTTTTACCCACCCCTCCCTTCTGATTAACTACGGCTAAGATATAAGCCATAACAGCATGTACTTTACAACATCGATCAACCTTTGACAATACGATTTCTGAAGTATAGTATAAGCCAGTAACCACTGGTCTTTGGCTCCAGCCGCGGTGGCGGAACTGGCAGACGCACACGACTCAAAATCGTGCGGGAGTAATCCCATGAGGGTTCGATTCCCTCCCGCGGCACCAAATCCGGCAGCCCCACAAAGTGAGACTGCCGGATTTATTATTAAATATTTTTCAGACTCGATGGAGCAATTTGCTTATTCCCTCCTTAAATCAGGAAACAGATCAGAGAATCAATTTCAATAAAACCACTATCACTACAGCCTGGATCAAATAACCGTATTTCAACGGAACATCTCCTCGAAAAAATTTCTTTATTAAGAACACGTGATTTCTCATGTGCCAATCATGAAACTTGGTCAGCTGACGACCGGACCAACGAGTTCCTTTGGGTTGGGTGAGCTCGAATAGAGCGACCAGTAAGTCTGGCAATAAACCACCGACAATGCCAGCAGCCACTGCTATTTCTGCTGAAATCATGTGCCCTAAAGAGAAAATGATTGTGAGCATGATGACAACCATCAAAGCATCGAGGCTGGTGTGTATTATTGCTTTTCTAATTCCCCTTCTCTTTTTATAACCTTCATAAACTACCAGGTCACCATGCGGGATCATGTCGAGTAAAAAATGCAAAAGAAAACTCAAAGAAAAGGCGGCAGCCGGACTACCAACAGCGTTGCCCACGAGAGCTCCAACCGAAGCATGAATAACTAAAAACATAAGTAAGATTACTACTAGGCACTAGATTACCAGATACACCTCATATAGCCAATTATCGATCGGTCTAACTTAAAGTTAGACCAGTCACATCCGTCTTCTAAGTCGCGCTCATTAGCTCCCATCTAACACAATTTATCCCAGTGTCTTGATAATTTTAACCTGCTGTGTTAAGGTATAGTGTGATAGAAGGAAATATCGAATTTTTGGCTAAAATATGCGAAAAAAGAAGCACAATAGTGACGAAATTCGATTCTGCCAGTCGCGGCTGCACAAGTGTCTCTACGAATTCAAAAACGGTGAGACATGTTATTTGGTTGCTGTTGAGTGGGATGGCGGACGCCCTCTGCGCATGGTGGTTTGCGGTGATTGCGCTCAAGCTGGTTTTGGAACATTGATTAAAGAAATTGTCATCGACAACCCGCGAATGCCCACGGCCAGTACGCAAGAGAGTTCAGCTACATCCATGGTTTAATCCATGGATCATGACTCTTTAGGTTGTTTTGCTTGCCTCCGCTTCGCGGGTTTTGATATCATAGCGAAAGATGTTTAAGCAAGGCGAGGTAGCTCAGTTGGTTAGAGCGAAGGACTCATAAGCCTTAGGTCGTGGGTTCGATTCCCACCCTCGCTACCAGAAAGGACGCCCCAAGAATCCTTCGGACGTCCTTTTTGTTTCGCAACTCTAAGGCTTGTGCGAGCGGAAAGATGCTCCGCTGCGCTCCGCAAGACATCTCCATAATTGTCGCCTGGCGACAGCTGCTTTAAGTTCTGGTGAACTAATTTCCGTAGATGCTGGTCTATTAACCATACGCACTGAAAGCGGCGGATCGAAATTGATTATCTTAACCGATGAAACTGTCATAACAAAATCCATGAATATTAAACTAGATAATCTTGAAATCGGAGATGTCCTCATGATAAATGGTGATTCGGGAACCGATGGTTCTATCATGACCAATAATATTCAAATTAGACCAAAAAATTTCTTTCCGAACACAGATAATTCTTCTGAAACAACAAATAATTGAGCCTTTCTGTTTGGTCTTGGTTTAGATTTAACATTGCTGTACTCATAAAAAATACCGCATAAATTATGCGGTATTTTTATTCCAGATTTAAATTAAATTCAGCTAAAAAGTTGCAGTAGCGATAAACGTCAACGTATCTGAGTAATCATCGTGCGCCTCAGTAAGAGCTGATATAGCCGCTGAACCAGAAATCACTGCACGACCACCAGAAATTGGTCCAGAAACAGTTAGTAGGCTAGCAGCTGTGGTGGAGAGTGCTTTGACTGCATTGCCATCAGCCTGATCGGCACAGGTGCCACTGGTGTAATTACCAGCCTTGGACAAGTTGGAACCAGATGATTGGCTGACTTGCTGAACACAAAAACCATAATTTTCAGTACCAGTAGACATGGAATCGGTCTGACTGATTACGGTATCAGATGATGAAGCTGAAACCAAACCAGAGGCACCATTGGCATTCTGTATGGTGATAACCACACCACTGGTGGCATTGGTCTCGATATCTAAAGCAATATAATTAATCGAATCTTCACCGGAAACATTTGTGGTTGCTACATCTAGCGTGCCAAAAGCAACCGAATATGGAGCAGAGGTGTCAGCCGAAGTCGTTGTTGAGGTATCGATATCAAACGTTAAGACTGGATCAACATCCGATGACACAGTTACCTGATCGCTATCAACAATATAAACAACAACTTTTCCTGGATCGTCATTGGTCCAATGAATTACATAGGCACCTGGAGTAACTGGATTGTGAACCAAGGCACCACTTAACCAAATAGGTTCTGTGGTAGGACAAGTCTGCGCATTACCCTTGCGGGCAGTAATAACTTTACTTGTATCATCTATATTGAATTGATCGAGGCAAGCGTGACCGGTTACTGAGCCCTCTGAAGATTCGTATAGTGTGAAAGCAGCCGGAAAAAAGATGGTTAAAGTTCCAGCGTCGAACTCATTCTGTAAAGTAAACTCCAAATAGAGTGAAGCATCCGTATCGGCTGCTAACCGTGATAGCAATACTTGATTATTGATGGTTGCGTCATCGGTTGGATCCATGGCCTCACCGTAAATAGCATAACTATTTAATGGCTCGCCAGCATTGGTCAAACGGAAACAATACACTCCATAAGGTCGAGAAAATTCAGTCGTTTGGACTGAAAACTCAACCTCAGTAAACTCTGATTCACCAAGTGATATTTCTGGCGTGCGAGAACTGGTAGTCATGACGTAACCACGATGAAATGACGCATTGCCATCGGTTAATCCACCAACTAAATTAGTGGTCGGTGTTGCATTGGCTAACGGAGCTCCTGAGTACATGGAAAAATGTTCTTCATTCTCAGTTACTTCAACTGGTACATTACCCCAGGTCGTTATATCAGCACATTGTTCCTCAGTCTTTTCACTAAATTGAAGCTGGAACTCATATTTTGGCGCAACTGAAATCTTGAAAATTGTACTTGGATTCGCATACGAGGCAAAGTAAGCGTAGCCACCCTGAGTGTCCATAACCGCCGTCCAAAGTCTATCCTCACCACTGGCTAAGGTTAATGTTTCAACTCGGGTCATGTCAGATAACCGAATCTTGATTACCTTTCCTGGAAACTCCCAGAAAGTACTCCAATAGGCAAAACCGTTGGCTGGATCGATAACACCATCGCCGGGATAATTTTCACCGCCGGCAAAAGTTAAAGCACTATCTCGACTAAAATTAGATAAGTTTATCTTCACTACCCGACCAGGAGTCGTAAAAGTACTAAAATAAGCTGTTCCATTGGTTGTATTTATAACCGCTGAATTCAAATTGTTCTCTCCGCTCTCAAGTGAGAGAAAACCTACCCGAGTAAAACTAGCCAAGTTAACTTTAATTATTTGCCCTGGTGTAGTGTAAGTACCGAAATAAGCAAAACCACTACTAGTATCGATTACAGCTGCGCCATAGTTTCTATCCTCACCTGACTGCATGGTTATCGAGCCAACCCGACTAAAAGAAGTGAGATTTATCTTTACCACCATCATCGGCGCTGTATAAGTCGCGAAATAAGCAAAGTGGGTCGAACCTGAAATATCAATCACTGCTCCGTTAAGTTTATCCTCACCGCTCGATAAGGTAAGAGCCGCCACCCTGGTTAAATTAGATAAACGAACTTTTATAATTTTTCCTGGAGAAGTGCTGGTGCCGAAATAAACAAAACCATTGGCCTCATCAAGCACTGCTGACTGAATATCATCCTCTCCAGCAGGCAGGGTCAACGAACCCATAACAGTCAGGTTGGCTAAATTAATTTTAACTACCTTAGCTGGTTTAGTATCAGTACCGAAATAGCCATAAGTTCCATTGGAATCAACAACTCCAGCCCCAAATCTATTTTGACCACCGCCGCCATTAGACAAGGCATCGATCCGAGTCAAATCCGACGCGCGCACCTTTACAATCTTCCCGGGTAAATTTTGATAAGTACCAAAATAAACAAATCCATTAGTGGTATCCATTACTGCAGCGAACAAATGAGGTTCATCACTGTTTAGTGTGATAGAACTCATCCGAGAAAAAGTTGATAAATTTACTTTAATTACTTGACCAGGTGAAGTACTAGTACCAAAGTAGGCGTAATGCGTAGCACTACTCGTATCAATAACTGCACTAACCAACGAATTCTCACCACTATTAAGTGCTAAGACTGAGTCTCGATAAAAACCGTTCAAACTTACCCGCACTATCTGTCCTGGAAAAGTGAAAGTTGTAAAATAGGCGTAGCCAGATGACTCATCCATCAGTGCTCGGTAAAGAAATGATTCGCCGGAATTTAAAGTAATCGCCGCATCGCGTTCAAATGTATCTAGAACGATTCTAATAACACGACCCGGTGAGGTGTTGGTACCAAAATAGGCGTAAGAGGAATCATGAACGGCCGACAACAAATTATCTTCTCCGGAGTTTAAAGTAATCGCACTGGTTCGTGTAAAGGTCGAAAGATTAATCTTTACAACCTTACCTGGACTGGTACGCGTGCCGAAATAAGCCTGACCGGCGCTAGTATCAATCGTTGCAGCTTCAGGAAAATCTTCACCGGCGGCTAAAGTTAAAGTGCCGCCATGCGTAAAAGAAGTTAAATTAACTCGAACCACTTTACCGGGGCTAGTTCCTAAACCGAAATAAGCATAATTATTGGCGCTATCAATCACTGCTGAAGAACACTCGTTCTCCCCAGCTGTCAACTGTAAGCTACCAACACGTGTAAAATTCGATAACTGAACTTTCACAATTTGACAGGGCTGGGTATACGTACCAAAGTACGCAAAACCATTCGCCTGATCAATGACAGCTGGCCAAAAATAATCTTCGCCCAAGCCAACTTTTTGAGCGGCCTGCTTGAGTAGCTCGGTATCGCTACCAGAGTTCGATACACCCATTCTAAGACGACGACTATCGCCGCGGGCAAAGTCTTCAA
This sequence comes from Patescibacteria group bacterium, assembly GCA_018813785.1. Lineage (GTDB taxonomy): Bacteria > Patescibacteriota > Patescibacteriia > SG8-24 > SG8-24 > JAHJAU01. The sequence goes on from JAHJAU010000081.1 coordinate 42,714, forward strand.
TGGACACATTTTCCTCTGCGGCCCAACTAGCACTCACCTCATTGCCATTATTTAAACGCCAACGAAAATTATCCTGTGTTTCAGCCTGGATAACTGGCAAAATTTGTAAAATAAAACCGTTCATCAGTATGGTGACGGTTAATATACAGGCCAGTGACCTGTGATTCCAGCTCTTTTTCGCATGCCTATTTGACATGGTAAAAATTTTTTTGTATTTATTTCTACTTATATCTTATCAAAAAAATGGCCTTTTAACCAGGTGGGGCGTGTGTGGATAAATCAAATTCTTGGCTAATTTACTGCTTAATGAGCATGGATGAAAAATAGGTACGGTATTACAAAAAATCGTTTTTAAACAAACAAAAATGCCACAACATGAATTGAGGCACTTTTATTGGTTGCGGGGCCGGGATTCGAACCCGGGATCTCGAGGTTATGGGCCTCGCGAGATGCCACTTCTCCACCCCGCGATATATTTTTATCGCTTGGACTATAATAACCTTTGTTTAAGGGGCTGTCAAGGTATATTGCCTGTCAAAAATAGCTTTATCCGCAAACAACCCTAGATAAACAAAGCCCATAAATTGCTGAAATCTAAATACCCTTAAGACAATGGGGAGATAAACAAAAAATCTAAAAAAGACAATGCTCCCGTGGTAACCAACGAAACAATTACCGCCGCGATAATCGCCCCGAGAGCGATAAATGGTAGAGCGCGCTTTAATGACACACCAAAAAGAAAAGCTGCCACAGTTCCAGTCCAGACCCCAGTCATGGGTAGTGGTATAGCTACAAATAAGGATAGTGCCAATAAACCATATTTCTCATATTTTCCATCATTGAATACTTTTCTAGATCGACGAATTACTCCTTGCGTTAATCGGTGTAGAACACCCTGATGTCTTTCATTCCAGTCAATCCATAATTGACCAAGCCAATAAATTAAAAAAGCTGGAATTAAATTACCAATTACTGATAATATCGCGGCCCAGCAAATCGTCATATTAAAAACCCCGACTGCCAGTGGAATGGATCCGCGCAGCTCGACAATCGGTGCTGCTGCTACGGTTAAAATAAGTATTTCAGGTGGGATGTTCAACATGCTTAAATTTAAACTAAATTAAAAACTTATGCTGAATTTATTTAGACCAAGAATAAGCGTCAAAGGTCCAATACATCAAAGCACTTACTTCATCAAATCTGGCCTTCTTACTTGATGCACCAAGAACCACGGCCACTATTTGATCACCTTGACTGTTCTTGGCAGCAGCACCAAAACAATAACCCGCTTCTTCAAGAAAACCTGTCTTGCCGCCCAAAAATCCGTACGGAGGCTGAGCAATACTGCTACCCAAAAGTGCGTCAGTGCTGACCAAACTATGATGCAATCCGGTCAGCGCATCAAATTCGTAGCTATCTTTAAGAACAATTTCCCGGACGATTTTATTTTGTAAAGCGTACTTAATCAAGATAGCCACATCTTTGGCGCTGGCTACATTCCGTGCACTCAATCCGGTCGACTCCGCAAAACTTGCACTGTTCATTCCAATTCTGACAGCGAAACTATTCATGGCTGCCACAAACTCTTCATGACTAAGCCCGATAGATCTGGAGAGAGCTACCGCAGCACCATTAGCAGATGATATTAAACTAGCATGCAACAAATCTATAATTTTAATCTTCTCGCCGGGTACAACATATGGAATGCCTCCAGGTCGGGAATCGCTGGAAAGAATTTCAATCGGATCATCGAGTCCGACATTCGACTCTAGCACCACCAAAGCCGTAACTAACTTAGTAATGGAAGCGATCGGCAAGGCTTCATCACCATTTTTTCTAAATAAAAACTTATTAGTGTTCCAGTCCATGACAACTGCAGCCCTTGATTCGGTTTCTATCCCCAAACGAGTTGGATCTTTCTTAATCGGTGCTAACGGATCAATAATTGGTTGTTCGACTGTCTTGGCTGCAGGTAAAAAGGAACGCGAAGAAAAACCTAAATCAGCCAAGGCCAGTGCCGGAGTAGTTTGTCCGGCTAAAACATACAAAGTTAAGGCTAAAATCCAGGAAAACATCTGAAGAAAATAACACTTTTTAATTGCTGGTCATTTTTAATTCCGCGGATTAATTACGCCGCGGCATCATTCTTCTCACCTTCTAAAACTCGCTCTACGTTCTCATTTGATCGCAATTTTTCGTAATCAGGTAGCTCTTCTACTGAAGACACGCCGAGAAAACGCAAAAAATCCATACCGACCTGAAAAACAGTCAGCGGGTTTCCGACTTCACCTCGGGCTTCGACTAAACCGCGCATCATCAAATTGCGCAAGATTAAACTACAATTGACACCTCGAATTTGCTCTAGTTCGGTCTTAGTTATTGGTCCGCGATAACCAATTATCGTCAATGTTTCAAGTGATGGCTTGGTAAGCTCACCGGAAGTCTCATCTTTTAAGTATTCGCGTACCAACTCAGCTGTGTCACCAGCTGTGGCCAACTGAACATTATCACCGTGACGCAATAAACGAATTCCGGAATTACGATCGGCGTAATCTTTTGTCAGCTCATCCACAGCCTTGGTCACCGCATCTTTTTTCTTTTCATCACAAATCTCCGCCAGCTTTGATATAGATAACGGACGGTTCGTAACAAACAAAATACTTTCAATTTTGGCTTTTAGCATAAGATTATCTGACATTTGATCAAGATGACTTATTCAATTTTGGTGATTTAACGATAGTTATATCAGAAAATCGCCCGGATTGTGTAACATACACATTACGTTGCTTAACCAGTTCCAACAGAGCCAAAAAACTGATAATTATTTCCATGCGAGTCGTGGCCGAATTCATCAATGCACTAAATTTAATTTGTTTGGTGCGTGATATTAGATCTCTAATCTGAGTAATCTTATCGTGAATGGAAACCGTGCGCTCCAACGCTTCGCGTTTCGGTTGAACTAACGGCTCTAACCGTTTAATGATACCCAAAAACAGCTCTCGCATCTGATCGAGAGTCAGATTGTGCGGTGGTGAAAAACCAATTTCAGTTTTTGGCAGCTTGTCATGTACATATAAAAAACGACGCCGCCCCACCATCTTTTCAAGAATCTTTGAAGCCTCAAGATAACTTTTGTAAATGCGAAGCTGTGATTCCAAATCCAGACCGTCATCTTCTTCGGTATTGAGTTGAAGATAAGGTAATAATAATTTAGATTTGATGAGCAACAGTCGAGAGGCAATAACTAAAAAATCCGCCAGTTCTTCCGGTGGAATATCGGGGTTAGCCTCCAGTAAAGTAAGGTAATCATCCGTCACCTGAGACAAGGATACTTCCGAAATATCCAATTTTTCTGCCTCAATCAACTGAAGTAGTAAATTCAATGGACCTTCGAATTGTTCCAGCTTGACGGTGTACGACATAACAATCGCCCGGGATGATCTGATTATCTTTTTTTCATTCGACTGGCAACTTTCTTAGCCACTTTTTTCTTAAAAGATTTTCTCTTTTTGCCGGAAACTTTAGCCTTCTTGCTTTTAGTCGATCGTCGTTGGAGCTTCAAGGTATTCTTCTTGCCAACACTAGCGACAATCGCCTGCTCCAACTCCACCAAATCCTTAACTTTTAGCTTCAGTGACTCGATAAATGATTCTGCGCCAACAATAGCATGTTTAGCCTTTACGACTCCTTTATCGACTAATACGCCAAAATCATTCAAGCTACCAAACGGCGACACTGCCCCAGGCTCGAGACCAAACTTTTTAAAAATTTTTTCCGGAGCCAGCTCAACTTTCTTTGCTTTCAAAGCTTTCTTCACCTTCTGCAAATCAACATGGTAGGACGCTAGCACGACAACAATATAAAAAACACCTTTCTTTTTAACTTCTGGTAACTCCACCTTTACTAATAAGGTCTTGGCAATTTCATCCAACTTAGTACCGATAGTCTGCGCTAAATCATAGGCTGTATAAACCTTCTTGTGTGGTACGAGTTCGAATTTAACACCTTGTTTTTCAAGATATTTAGTAATTTTTTTAGCGGCTGTTTTTTCTTTGGCCATAAATAAAACTGATTAAAGGACTGGTAATTTAAACGTCTTTGGCTATATTCGCCTCTTTCAAGCGACTTGGCGGCAGATCAGATGGAGCACCCATCAACGGACAACGGGCGTCACCGGTTTTAGGGAATGGAATAATCTCGCGAATGTTAGGTTCGCCTGCCAAGAGCATTACCAAACGATCGATACCTGGCGCCATGCCGCCATGCGGTGGAGCACCATACTCAAACGCTTCAAGCAGATGACCAAAACGTGAATTGATGGTCTCCTCCTCTAAACCAAGCATTCGAAAAATTTTATCCTGTAACTCGCGCTGATGGATGCGGATGGAACCAGATGACAATTCGTAACCGTTCAACACCAAATCGTATGTCCAACCACGTACTTTTAGCGGATCAGTGTCGAGTAATTCCATATCCTCTGGGTTGGGTCGGCAAAACGGATGATGTGCAGCCTGTAGTGTTCCGTTATCACCTTTCTCAAACAAAGGAAAATCAACTATCCAACAAAAAGCCAGCTCATTTGGATCGTTCTTATCCTGACGCAAATCGGGCTTATCTGAGCCATATTTCTCGATAGCTTCAGCATATGGAATACGCGGAAACGGCAATGTGGTTATACGTTTATCTGGTGTAATTGTTTTAACCATGTCAATCATCATGCGCTCATTTAACTCCAATATGTCTTCCTGTTCGACAAACGACATTTCTAAGTCAAGTTGAGTGAACTCCGGCTGACGATCACCGCGCTGATCCTCATCACGATAGCAACGAGCGATTTGAAAATAACGTTCCACGCCAGCCACCATAAGCAACTGTTTGAATTGCTGAGGTGATTGCGGTAGGACGTAAAACTTCCCCGAATGAATACGGGACGGGACAATAAATTCACGTGCACCTTCTGGTGTACCCTTGGTTAGCGTCGGTGTCTCCACTTCAATAAAACCCTCACCGCGCAACCACTCCCGAAAAAATCCAACTACTCGATCACGCAATAACAAGTTACGATGCAGGCGCTCACTTCGTAAATCCAAATAGCGATACTTTAAACGTAATTCCTCACCCACCGACATGGTGTCCTTATCTAATTCAAACGGCGGAGTCTTAGACTCATTTAAAATCTCCAGCTCTTCAGCCAACATCTCTACGCCACCAGTGATCATATTCGGGTTGCGCATTTTCTCTGGTCGCTCGTTAATCTGACCCTTAATCTGTACACAAAACTCTGGTCGGAGGGCATTGGCTTGCGTCAATAAATCCTTGTTGTTCGGTGCGAAAACAACCTGCAACAATCCCGTGCTGTCGCGCAAGTCAATAAAAATAATTTTGCCCATATCCCGGCGGGCATGAACCCAACCAGCCGCTGTTACTTTTTCTCCGATTTTTTTACCGGTTTCCGCAATGTAAATCTTTTTCATAAAAATGATTTCTGGACTGTCAGCTGACAGCTATCTTTTACTAACTATGCCTATATAATCAATTCCCAGGAAGTCTGCATCTGGATACTGACCAGATCGACGGGCTACACTAACTATTTTACTGTCTTTAGCTGAAATTAGTTGTAATTCGTTATCACGATCAACTACCAAATTATTACTATCCGGTAACCAATCGAGCAGTCGACCAGAAATTATTCTCCGTTCATGACCAGCAACTTCCAAGTCACTGACCCAAACATCAGCCTGACCATTCGATAAAGTATAAGCTACCTGCTTGGCGTTGGGTGATAAACGTGGTTGGCCAAATGATAAATGTTCATCTGAATGTAGCTCCACACTATTACCACTAAGCAAGTCGACTAGATAAAGTGCCGAAGGGCCAGTGCCACAATCTTCCAATCCTCGACATTCGTAGGTCGCTCCGACCAAACGACTGGCGGATATATCCAGATCAATATCGTACAATTTTAGTTCTCTAACGGCCAAGATCTCTTCGGTTTCGCCAGTCGTGGTATTTAGTCGCCATAGACCAGCCGTGGGTAAATCGCCCTCAGAAACTTTTTTTAAATAGAGATTATTCGATTGCTCATCCCAAACGACTGGTATAAAAGCATCCGATCCTAAATCATATTCCATCGGCAAACTGTCGCCTGCCATTATGATCACTCGACCAGACACCCAATCATAATAAGCAATTTTTTGACCAGTGGATGAAGGTAGGCCGTTCCAGATGATATCTTCGGTCTCATCTTCAGTGGAGCGCAGCTTGTTACCAGAAACATCTATCCAAGCTGCTTCAACTGGATCATTATCACGTCGGGCAAAAAGTAATGTGTCATTAGATACTTGTCGCATCCACGGCGTTCCCACACCAGAATCAATGCGCTTCCGTTCGATGCTGATAATACTCTCGCTGCGCAAAGCCGAACCATCCAAGGGATAACGGAAAAAATCATAGGCCACCGTATCGTCATTGGGCCATTCCTGAATTCCACGCGATAAAACACGATAGGAACGATAAACCAAATACTGACGATTAGCTGTGGTTCCACTGATGCCAATATCTTTCCCGGTGATGGGCGGTTTGATGATGTTGGCTATATACCACCCTAAAAATAAAACGAAAAGCGTTAAGGCGGCAGCTAAAGCTACGCCAGGCAAAGTATAGTCTCGTTTTTTATCTTGTCTGATCATTGAAATTTCTACGGGTTAATTCTATTGAGCAATCGCGGGAAGGGTATGGTTTCACGAACGTGTTCCAAGCCACAGATCCACGCCACCGTGCGCTCTAACCCGATACCAAAACCGGCGTGCGGAACCGAACCATAACGACGCAAATCCATATACCAGCCAAAGGCCTCTTCTGGGAGTTTATGTTCGGAAATACGTTGTTTAAGTAGGCTCAGGTCGGAAACACGCTGAGACCCACCAATAATTTCGCCGTAGCCTTCTGGCGCCAACAAATCATTACATAGCGCATAAGTTGAGTCAGTTGGGTCTGGTTCCATATAAAACGCTTTGATGGCCGACGGATAATGATGAATGAAAACCGGTCGATCAAACTCTTTAGTTAAAATAGTTTCATCATCACCACCTAAATCTTCACCGGCCTTAACATCAGATCCCAACTTCTGTAAACGTTCGATGGCTTCAGTATATGAAACCCGTGGGAAATTACCGGCGATGGTATTTTTCAAATGGGTTAAATCACGCCCCAGTTCAGTTAACTCGCACTCGTGTTGAGCCAGCACCTGTTGCACAGTAAATACAACCAAATCTTCCTGCAGCTGGATGTTCTCCTCCCAATTCATATACGACGCCTCGGCTTCAAGCATCCAAAACTCAGTTAAATGACGACGTGTCTTTGATTTTTCGGAACGGAATGTCGGCCCAAAACAATAAGTTTTACCAAGCGCGGCACTGGTCGCCTCCTGATATAACTGACCGGATTGTGATAGATAGGCTTTGTCATCAAAATATTTCACCTCAAAAAGATCGGTTGTTCCTTCACAGGCACTTGGCGTAAAAATCGGCGAGTCGGCCAAGACAAAGCCACGCTGTCGCATAAAATCACGGAAAGCGAACTCAATGGTGTCACGAACACGCATAATGGAAGCTTGTCGCTCAGAACGAAGCCAAAGATGACGGTTGTTCAATAAAAAATCTGGACCATGCTCTTTCTTCCCGATTGGATATTCCTCAGCAATTTGCACCGGCTCGACTTCTTCAATTGTAAGTTCGAAGCCACTTGGTGCACGCTCGTCAGTCCGCACTAATCCACGCACGATAACCGATGACTCAATCGTCAACTTTTGAATTAACGCCCAAACCTGTTCCCCAACTTCATTTTTAACTGCCACACCCTGAATTCGACCGGTTCCATCACGCAATTGTAAAAAGGCAATCTTTCCGGAAGATCGTAAATTATGACACCAGCCGCGAATCTCGACTTTTTGGCCTGACTTAGCGGAAATTTCAGCTATGTTTGTAGACATATTTTTAGTTCAATTTACCGCCTTATTTTGCCTAATTTGGCTTAAATATGCAATACGAAAAGCTGGAATTATCTAATTTAGCTCAAACCAAAAACGACCCGTTTGGTCGTTTTTTAAATTCGAACGGAGTTCATGTACCGCAACGGATCGAATTTAGCTTCAAGATGAGAAGTAAGAAGTATGTCAGTCAAAAAGGCGACTTGCTGACGAACGGGTAATTCAAGCCGAAGAGCTGGTATAACTTTCAATGACGTAGTGCGGATAAAACGCAAAACCTTAATAGTGTCACCAGATATTGTTATAGAGCTGCCACTACGACAATTCAGACACTCAATTCCGCCGCGCAATATATTCAAGGCATTGCCATCAAACTCAAAACACTGCCGACAGGAAACACAAACATCCAGTTCTAAACCATGTCCCAGAATATCAAGCAGCTTTAATACCGCTGCATCAAAAATAATGGTTCTGGCCGACAAAACATCTTCAGATAAAGAAGCGACCACTTGCATAAAATCCTGTAGAAGCAAAAAAATTCGGGGTTCAGGATATTCTTGGCGTGTCAAACTATCTACAGCCAATAAAAATGATTGTGTTATAGCGGAGCGTGGCAAAGATTCTAAAAGTTCACGATGTGGTTCCAATAGATTGGCGCCAGCCAATCGATCAAACACCTTGCCACGGGCCACCATAATTTCAACTACACCCAAAGCTGCCATGTGTGGTGACATTTTACTTCGGGTTCGGCGCAGACCTTTGGCCAGAAGTGTCACCTTGCCATGATCAGCCGTAAATACCGTGTAATAACGGTCATGATCGTGCAAGCCGCGCATCCGTAACACAATTGCCTGATCTCGATAGGTAGCCATTCTAAAAAATAGTGATAATAAAATTTATTCCTGCCTATCTGACTAAAAAATGTTGGGTAGGGGGCAAGCTTTGGCAGCTACATGGTTGAGATTCAAATTGAGAGTAGTTTTTACTGCAACCTTTCTATATATGTCTCTAACATCACTGCTGCTGCCACCGCATCTCGGTCAAATTTCTTCCGGGAGCTGGTTCCAAATTCGCGATGCATTCGATCAGCTATAACCGTAGTCAAACGCTCATCTTCAGCGCAGACTTCAAGTGGTGTTATTTGCTCTAATTCTTCGATAAAAACGCGAACCTTCTCAGCTGTTTCACCACCTTCGTGCCCGGCGAGCGACACAGGCAAACCAACTACAATCATTTCTGCGCCTTCTTCAATTGCCGCCTCGGCTACTCGTTGAGCTGCACCCTCGCCACCTTCAATTGTCTTTAGTGGTTCAACAAAAAATGGCGCCGTATCGCCGATAGCTAGACCAACTCTTTTGGTTCCGTAATCTACTCCAAGTAAACGCATAATCTTCAAACATTGTCGGGTAAAGGAGTTACTCGCAGCGTACCGTCTTCGGTAATGGCTAATGTCTCTTCAAAATGAGCTGAACGACGACCATCGGCTGTGATGATTGTCCAGCCGTCAGACATCAGGCGCACCGCATCCACACCTGCATTAATCATGGGCTCAATAGCAAAAGTCATACCCGGTATAAACTTAACTGGAGACAATGATGGATCAAAATAATTTGGGATGCGCGGATCTTCGTGTACTTCTCGACCAACACCATGCCCAACCAAATCCTTCACGGTTGAAAAACCATGTCGCTGCACGTGCTTATCGATGGCCCGACCAACGTCGCTTACCCAACCGCCGGCCACTGATTTGCGAATACCAATCGCTAAAGCTTCTTTGGTAACCTGGATTAACTTTTTTGTCTCAGTATCTACCTCCCCCACTATAATAGTGGCGGCCATGTCAGTGCACATACCAGCCAACCACATACCCATATCAATTTTTAAAATATCACCCGACTTCAATTTGCGTCCAGGTGTGGCGGGTGCGTGTACTACCTCTTGATTGATACAAGTACAAAGCGCGGAAGAGAATGGCGGATCACCCGGATCAGATTGATAATCCTTGAAAGAGGGTCCATCGCCCTCAGCTCGCATTCGCCGTTCAGCCAATGCGTCTAGCTCGTCAGTGGTGATGCCTGGCTCAACCATATCAGCCAGCTCATGCATAATATCTGCCAAAATTGCCCCACCTTCGCGCAGTGCTTCAATCTCAATTTTTGTCTTAAGTAAAATCATGCGGTCAGTTTAGGGAAAAGATTGGTTGGGGGCAAGCGACAAAAAATCTGGCGGCATTGTTTAAATAAATCTCCAATTATTCTGATGAAAAAATTAATAAAAAAAACCGCTTAAGTTAGCGGTTATTTTGCGTAGTTGAATCAAGCTTACTAACCAGAAAATTTGGAACTGTGCCGAAGAATGAATGACTTGATCCACTGCTCGAACTCAGCCAATGTACCATCGTTGCAATAAAGATTTTCCGGATCAACTAAGGCCAGACAGCGATCAACCTGTTGGCCAGCAATAGGCTGACCAATACCGCGATCACGATCATCCATCTTCAAAAAACCCTCAAGTTCAGCCGGGTCGCCACCTTGCTGACGCTTCATAGCACGTTGATAACGCAACCAGGTTGGTGCAGTGATACCAACTAAAACGAAACGCGAACTAACCAGTCGTTGCAACGTTTCAATTTCACCCGGATTGCGCAAGCCATTAATGGCTGTCTGCCGATTATTTTCCTGGGCTTGCATCTCAAGCAGGCGTCCGGCCCAATAACCATTGTCACCGGAATGCTTCCGTCCCCAATCACCCACATCCATGAGTTGTTCCACGGACGGATCGGTGATGCCTCGACTGGCACACTCCTCACGAACCGCATCTGAAACACGACGCACGTTAAAACCATGCGTTTTTAAAACCCGCGATAATTCATCCTTGCCGCCGGCTTTCAAACCGGTGATACCGACCACTAGATCAAAATTGTCTATCAGACTCATGTTGCCTCCAGGATAATTAAAAGATCCTATCAATAATTAACCCGATTTGGGACCTAATTTCAAATGCTTGAAATTAGACTGATTTAGATACCAATGGCCGCGACTATCGCTGTCTCGACATTGATAATTGATTGCTCTCCTTCAACCTCGCGCAATACTCCAGCCCGGCGATAAAACTCAATCAGTGGAGCTGTTTCAGAATGATACACCTCAAGACGATGCTTAATTGTATCAACTGTATCATCATCACGTTGCATCAAATCATTTCCACAACGATCACATTTATTCGGATCTTTCTGCGGTGGATTGAACTCAACATGATAACTAGCTTCACATTTTTTATTCGAACAGACTCGACGACCAGATAAACGCCGCATCGCTTCTTCGTCAGAAATACGAATAAATACCACATCAGTTAATACTCGACCAGCATCTTCTAAAATCTTGGTTAACGATTCGGCTTGCCCGATATTTCGCGGATAACCATCGAGAATGAAACCACGCAAAGCATCATCTTCAGCGATGCGCTCACTAATGGCTTGGTCGACAATGGCCGGTGGAATCAATTCCCCAGCTTCAACATATTTAGCGATTTCGAGACCTAAACCAGTTCGACGTTCGATTTCCGCTCGAAAAAGATTTCCGGTGGAAACCGCAGGAATACCTAAACGAGATGATAATAATTCAGCTTGAGTACCTTTACCCGAACCCTGAATGCCGAGCATGATGATATTGTACATAGACTCTCGATAAGTTAACGAATGAATAATGCAAAGGCGTAACCAACGATTAAACCAGCTACAATGGGTGGCAGTGCCGGCATGGGTCGACGCAGCTTCTGCTTCAGAAATAAAACGTTCATGAACAAAAATCCGACCACTGCCCCAATAACCACCGGCATAGCTGACCTGATTCCTTGAGTTGAAACAACGGAAACTAAAAACAAGACAGGGAGAACTAGATCACCAGTGCCCAAAAAAGCATAATCCGGCCGAATACTAACCTTAGAAATTCGGCTCATTAAATTTGCCGGATTAACCGGAAGAATCATGGCAAAAAAAACTTTTCGCCGCAATAAAGATCGGGCTAATTTTATCATGTGCTTGGTAAAATAAACGGCGATCACATCATAAATGCTTAACAAAACCAAAATAACCAATAAAACGACCGGATTAAAACCTGATCCGATAGCGGCTGCCACCCCCGATAAACCAAAAGACACAATTAAATTAAAAACTATAACCGGAGGATTGGTGTAATAAATAAATGCACCAACACAAAATATCAACACACCAACCGAAGGGCCAAAGAAGGCATCAGCGATCGAACTGGCACCAACCAAAATAGCCACAGCAAAAAGCGCTCCCAATAATTTACTTCCGCGAGTTGATCTAACCAAAAACAAAACGAATAAAGTCATCGCGAAAAAGACTACTAAAAAATTTAAAGATGAAAATGACCCCCGGCTGATTCCGTTGATTCCATTAATCATTGGATCAATTCGGCTAGCAGTGGCGATAGACAAAAAACTTATTAGAAGTAAATAAAACACTCCTTGAATAACTATAAAAACCGAGTTTTTATTTTTAATCTTTTGACTTATGGTGGATGGTTCTTGGTTGGCAGACATGATAAAGATGAAAAAATATAGAAAAATGTGAGGGCTCTCCCATCAGGTGAATCCGAATATCGGAATATTCAGAATATAAAGAGTTACTATAGTGACCGGAATTAGATATTCGACCAAATCCTACCTGCCTCGCATTATCCGACCTTTAGCTTTCCTCAGTATACCAAAAAAGACGGCTTTTCAGCCGACCTTTTTATTTACTAGCTAATTGATGTTTGCAGGAAGCGACATGCAGATCGCTCAGCCTAAGAAGATCTGGCCAATTTCAGGCTGAGATGAGCTGTGTGTCGCTGGACTAAGTGAGAGCGTGAAGCGCACTGGTGTGGTGCGCTGAGCGATCGAACGCAGGAAGCGACATGCAGATCGCTCAGCCTGGAATTGGCTCCTTATAGTTGTTCGTATTCACGCATGGTCAACTGCGAATTTACCTGATTGACTATCTCAATTGCCACTGATACCACGATCAACAAGCTGGAACCGCCAATCGCCATCGTTGCTGTACCAAGAGATTCTTGCATAATAATCGGCAATACCGCGATCGTTGCCAAGAAAAACGCGCCAGCCGGCATAATACGGTTGATGGTCCGCTGAATAAACTCAGCTGTTGGTCGGCCTGGACGAATACCCGGAACATAACCTCCTTGCTTCTGAATATTATCTGCTACCCGATCCGGATGAAAAATAACGGCCGTGTAAAAATAGGTAAAACCAAATACTAAAACAAAATACAAAATACCGTAAAATAGCTGATTTTGAAACAATCCAATGGTTTTTAGAGACAAATCAGCCAACCATTCAGTCTTAGCCCGCGTAAATAATTGAGCCACCATGGTTGGAATCAACACAATGGAAATGGCGAAGATAATCGGTATTACACCAGCCATGTTCACCCGCAAAGGCAAGAAAGTCTGAGATCCACCAACTGACCTAGCTCCACGCATGCGCTTAGCATAAACGATGGGTACATTTCTCTGACCTTCGGTGATAAACACTACACCGGCAACAGTCAAAATCGCCAGCACGGCAAAAGCAGCCCAGTACACCACCTGTGATGAATCAAAGGTAACCAATGCCTGCTGTAGTGTAGTTGGTAGGTTGGCAATAATGCCCGCGAAGATAAGAATGGAAATACCATTACCGATTTTCCGCTCTGAAATAAGCTCACCTAACCACATCAAGAAAATCGTTCCACAAGACATGGTAATCATCATCAACACCAGCTCAAACATGCCTAAATTTGAAGAAATTATTCCGCTACCAGCCTGTCGAAGCAGAGTGATAATACCGTAAGACTGTAGTAACGCCAGCGGCACTGTGGCCAGTCTAGTATATTGGTTTATTTTCTCCTGACCGGACTGGCCTTCTTTCTGCATCTCCTCCAGACGCGGAACTATCATCGCGAGAAGCTGAAAGATAATCGAAGCTGTAATATAAGGACCGACACCCAATGCCACCACGGAGAATGTTTCCATTGCTCCGCCGGAAAACATGTTATAAAGTCCGAGAATTTGATTTGAAGCAAAGTAATCCTTCAGGGCAACTGTGTCCACCCCAGGAATCGGTATATGCGCTGCTGCCCGAAAAAGAACGAGCATTAACAATATAAAACCAATGCTGTTCCGAAGGTCTTTGGTCTTCCAGATTTGCTGGAGAGTCTTCATCATAAAGAGACTTTCAATAATTGCCAGATAGCATTTGTAGTCAGACTAGCGCATAATCGCGGCGCTGACTACAGCCGTAAGGAATGATAGCACGAGAAAACAGGTGATGCTATTTCACTTGCCCACCCGCTTCTTCCACCGACCGACGCGCGCCGGCCGTAATGGAACACTCATCAGAAATAATCAATTTTTTCTTTAATTTAGCTGATCCAATAATCTTCACACCGTAGCGCACCTCATCAATCAACCCAGCCTTAAGCAAGGAGGTCGGGCTGACCTCTGTTCCACTAGGAAAAATCGTAGCGACTACAGCCACGCTAACCGCTGTTGGTTTGGGTCTAAAACTCTTAAAACCACGCAACTTTGGAGTAGCCAACATGATCGATCGAAGTCCACGCAATTTCCGGCGATTTCTGCCACCGGTACGAGCAGCTTGTCCTTTGGTGCCTCGACCGGCAGTAGTACCTTTTCCAGAAGCATTGCCACGACCAACACGTTTGGACTTTCCTCTCGAGCCCGTGGATGATTTTAGGTTGTGCATTTTTAACGCTGCCATAAATCCACTAAGTTAGGCTTTCTTCATATCTGAAGCCCCCTTGGCCACCACTATTGGCCTGATCTTTGATCGACCCTCTTCTCGAAGACGAGGAACTGGCTTACTCGGAACCGATTTACTTGCACCACGCAACCCCAGTAGAGCTCGAATAGTTGCCTTGGCATTATTAATCTTGCTGTTTGAACCCATGATCTTGGCTACAATATTTGGGATACCGGCCATTTCTAAAACCACACGTGCCGCACCACCGGCTTTGATACCAGTACCTTCAGGGGCAGGTTTGATTAAAACTTGAGCCGCAGAAAACTTCATTAACATTTCGTGTGGAATGGTGCCGTTAACTACCAAAACTTTAACCATATTCTTTCTAGCTTGATTGGAAGCCTTGGCTACACTTTGCTGAACATCAGCCCCTTTGGCTATACCATAACCAACACGCCCCTTACGATCACCGATAATGACGCAGGCACGAAATCTCATGCGCTTACCACCCTTGGTAACACGTGTCACGCGAGCCAAATCCAGAATGACGGAGTCAAACTCCTTCTTCTCTTCCGGCCTTCTTGGTCGCGGACCTCTAGTTATTTTTTCCTTGTTCTCGTTAGTCATAATCTTTCCGTATTAAAACTCGAGACCGCTTTCTCGGACACCGTCAGCCAAAGCTGCCACACGACCTGTGTAAGAATATCCACCACGATCAAATACAATCTTGGTTATGCCGGCAACTCGAGCTTTTTCGCCCAAAATCTTACCAACAGCGAAAGCTATGGAACATTTTCCGCGACGATCTTTATCGCCCTTGATGAGCTTTTCGTGTGTCTTGGCGTCCAATTCATGTTCGGTTGCAGCAACTATGGTTTTGTTGGTTTGATCATCAATAATCTGACCAGAGATGTATTTACTACTCCGAAAAACTGACAGTCTGGGTCTTTCGACTGTACCTGAAACCTTGGCCCTCACCCGACGATGACGACTAATTCGAGACAGTCTCTTCTTTTGTGCATTTATGTCTGCCATATTTCTTAAACTATTGAGTTGTCGAGCTAATTATCAAGTGAAAACACTTAGCAGCCCCGCAATCTCAAGCTTAACAGTCTGTTACTTTAAGCACCGGCTTTACCCGCCTTTCCAGCTTTACGGGCAATTATCTCTTCTTGATATTTAATGCCCTTGCCTTTATAAGGTTCCGGTTTCCTGATACGTCGAATGCGCGCTGCAACCTCACCAACTACTTGCTTGTCATTACCACTCACTGTAATTATATTTTTTTCAACCGAAACATTCACTTCTTCCGGGATGACAAAGTCAACCTCATGCGAAAAACCAACATCCAACTTCAACACCTTGCCTTGAACACTTACCTTGTAGCCAATACCATTCACTTCTAATTTTTTTTCAAAACCTTGGGTGATTCCGGTCAGCATATTACTTATAAGCCGAGCGAATAACCCCCAAAGAGATCGTTGTGTAACATCGGTTTCATCGCCGATGCCAATCTGAATTTCGTTGTCTTTAATACCAACACTAACTAGAGGATGAATTTTCTGCTCTAGTGTTCCCTTCGGTCCTTTGACGATGATCTTGTCACCGTCCAGTTTAACTTCGGTTCCCGCTGGGATTTGAATTGGTTTTTTTCCGACTCTGGACATAAGCCTTCTTTACTTTCGTGATCTTTAATAGATCTCGCACAGCACCTCGCCGCCCAATCTACGTTTTCGGGCTTCCCCATTGGTCATAATACCTTGCGAGGTTGAAATGATGGCGATACCGTGATCAGACCTGACCCGCGGTAGAGAACGACAACCAGCGTACTCCCGGCGGCCAGGTTTAGAAATGCGCTTGATATTACTAACAGCAGCAGCACCACCCTGGTCATATTTGAGAACAATGCGAATTTCGCCGAACCCAGTATCGACCTTTTCAATTGCGGATGCAAAACCTTCGCTCGCGAGAATCTTCGCGATCGCGAATTTCATATTAGAATACGGGATGCTTACTTCAGGCTTTTTAACCCGATAAGCATTTCGTATTCTTGTCAGCATGTCGGAGATAGGATCTGTTATCATATAAGATTCTCTCCTTTCTTCTTACCAAGAAGCCTTTCTTATGCCTGGAATTTCTCCATTCCTGGCCATTTCTCTAAAACAAATGCGGCACAATTCAAAATCTCTTATATAGCCATGACGACGCCCGCATTTCCAGCA
>JAHJAU010000082.1 GCA_018813785.1 Patescibacteria group bacterium
ACTTCTTCTTTCAGCGATTCATCACTCTCAATGAGTTGTGAAGCTTCAGTGTAAATACCACCCAGAAACTTACCTTCTTGCCCCGACTCCGGCCGTTCGCCAGCATGAAACTTCTGGTAAGCCCATAGACACTTGGCCACATGCGCGCCAACATCACCAATGTAACTGATTGGTATCACCCTATAACCGATCGCCTGGGTGATTCTGACCACTGATAATCCGAGAAAGAAATTCCGCAGATGACCAACGTGAACTTCTTTGTGGGTATTGGGCTGACCGTATTCAATTAAAAGATTTTTTGGTTTTTCGGTTGATTGATCTTCTCTGATCTGACCGTAAGTATTCTGAGCGGTGATTACATCACTCAGTACACCTCGCGAAAAACCGGTTGGATTAAACGAAAAATTAATATACGGCCCAGCTGACTTGGCCGCGGCCACCAAATCAGTCGCCTCAAACTGCTCCGCCAGCTCTGCCGCAATAACGGCCGGGGCTTTTTTCATCTCTTTTGAGAACGAAAAACAAGGATAGGCCAGGTCACCCAATTCGCGTTGTGGTGGCTCTTCGAGTTCATTGACTGAAATTAAAATAGTTTCGGGTAACCTGGTCCGAAGCTGTTCGATAATTTCTTTTTTGGCTTGATCTAAAACGTAAGTCATGTTGATCTCGGGTAATAACAGATTTTGCCATTGCGCCTAAAGCAGTAAAACGCGTCACTCACTATTTCTTAGTCACTTTAGTAAAGTGTCGCTTACCTTTCTGAATAATAATCCCCTCGCTGGTTGGTGTTATCAGAGTCGCGATATCAGTCACAATCTGGTCGTCAACTTTAACTCCACCCTGCTCGATAACACGACGAGCATCGGTTTTTGAAGTGGCCAAACCAGCATTTACCAAAACATCAATCAATGATAACTGCTCTTCGGCTGTTTCAAAACTTTGAATATCTTCCGGCTGTTGCCCCTGACGAAAAAGCCGATCGAAAGCTTGTTCCGCTTCGCTGGCCGCCTGATCTGAATGAAACTCAGTTACAATAACCCGGGCCAATTTGGCTTTGGCATCGCGGGGATTCATCTTGCTCTGCTGGCAGGTTGTACGCATTTTCTTAATTTCTGTTTCTGATTCATCGGTCACTAAAGTCCAATAATCCCACATGGCTTCGTCTGGTATGGACATTACTTTGCCGAACATATCAGCCGGCTCATCAGTGATGCCGATATAGTTGCCGAGTGATTTGGACATCTTTTGTTTGCCGTCAGTTCCCACTAAAATCGGACCCAAAAACATCACGTCCTGTTCCGGCTTACCCAGTTTACGTTGTAGTTCCCGACCGGCCAGTATATTAAATCGCTGATCAGTTCCGCCGATCTCCACATCCGCATCAACCATAATCGAATCGTAAGCCTGCATCATCGGGTAAAGCAGTTCGTGCATGTGTACGTCATTACCCTCCTTGAGTCGGTTGGAGAAATCATCTCGTTCAATGATCCGCGCCACAGTAAACCGGGCAGCCAATTGAACCACTTCGGCGAAACTCATCCCGGCAAACCATTCACTGTTGCAATGCACCTCAAGCTGTTCTCGATCTAAAATCTTGCCGACCTGAGCCAGATAAGTTTCGGCATTTTGCCGTACCTCCTCTTCTGACAACATGGGACGGGTTTTGGATTTACCGCTCGGATCACCGATCATCGCGGTGTAATCACCAATGATGAGTACAATCGTGTGCCCGAGCTCCTGAAACTCGCGCAATTTTTTTAATGGCACCACATGCCCCAGATGTAAATCCGGCGCAGTTGGATCAGCACCAAACTTAATACGTAACGGCCGACCGAATTCCAATTTTTGCCGCAAGCTATCTTCGGTGATGACTTCGGCTACACGACGCATTAATAATCGAGTGATTTTTTTCTTTTCTATGGAGACTGTCATATGACGTGAATGTATCTGGTGTAAGAGTAAATGTGAAGGTGGTGACTCGGCTCATGACTGATCTAAAGTGAAAAAAGATTGAAATATAAGCAGCTTAAAACGAGACTTAAAGTTTAACATTATTTATACTTTTTTGCTTAATTCAGCCAAAACTTTATTATCCATCCGTGTCTAAAATCAATTAGACATAATTGACAGGCCAATCAGAATTGTTAAGTTACTCTTCTGGAGGGGATCAATGATTTGGTTCACAAATTTTTTTATCAACTTTTACTCCTGGAACGCGCTGATCTGGGTGATTATCGCGTTTGCGGTTATCGTAATCTCGCGTCTGGTAAAACACGTTACCAAGCGCGACTTCTATGAAACCGTCATCCTCTTTCATGGTGCAGCGGTAATAATAGCCGGCATCAATCTGTTTGCTGCAAATATGGTTGCGGATTCTTCGGATGTGTTTGCTAGCAGCGATCGCTGGGTGGACATTCTCATTAATCAGTTCACTCTTCAGTCGGCTATCATAAACGGCCTGGCTCTCGGCCTGCACATCTTTATCTTTAGTCGAGAGAGCATAACTGAAGACAATGATAAGTCGCTACCCGGAAAATAATCTCGCTTAACTTAAATCGGACCGTCTGGTCCGATTTTTTTATCTTCAAAAGTGTCAGATAATTTTTAACTACTTAACCAAGAGCCTTCAATTGTTCTTCCAGTTTAGCGCTGCGGTCTTCGGCTTCGGCTAATTTTTTCTTTTCAGCTTCGATTACTTGCGACGGAGCTTTGGTAATAAAATCATCATTAGATAACTTTCCCTGTAATGTTCCGATATATTTATTGGCTTCCGATAAATCTTTCTGGAGCTTTAGTTTCTGCTGGTCAAAATCAACTGCCCCATCTAAAGATACGGCGATTGAAACACCTGAAGTTGTAGTCGTGCTGGAACTATTGCTGACAACACGAGCCAACTCATCATCAGCTGAAATTTTAAAGTCCAGCGACCGAGTAAGATGTTTAATTATCTCTGCCTGATCGAGCATTAACTCAGAAAAATTGCCATGACAACTAAAAATACTATCTATTTTTTTAGCCGGCTCAATTTTCTTTTCAGAACGAATATTTCTCACAGCGATCACCACTTCGCGAATCTTATTAAATTTTTCTTCGGCAATTTGTCTATCTTCCAATACATCTGCTTCTTTGCTTGGTTCAGGCCATTCAGCCACTAGAAGAAAATCGTTCTCATTTTCCGCAAATGCCAGACGCCAAATCTCCTCAGTAACAAACGGCATGAACGGATGCCATAACTTCAATATCGTACGTAATATATAAGACAGCATCTCTGACTTGTCGCCTTCCACTTTCGCAATCTCTAGATACCAGTCAGCCAGCTCATTCCAGGTAAACTCTCGCAAAGTTTCACCTGGTCGCGAAAAATTATAACTCTCGATATCGAGCGTAACTGATTCAATCACTGTAGCTAATCGACTAAGTATCCACTTATCAGCCAAAGTTTTCGATTTGGGAAACTTTGTCCCCTTAGTTGCTTCTGAGCCTGCTTTGTCTGAATCTAAATTCAGCAAAATAAACCTGGAAATATTCCACAGTTTGTTAGCAAAGTTGCGATAATACTCAATCTTTTCCTCAGACATCTTCAGATCGTTGCCGGCAGTATTGCCAATAATTAAAGACAGCCGCACTGCATCCGTGCCGTATTTTTCGGCGACATCCAGCGGGTCAATAATGTTCTCGAGTGACTTGGACATCTTACGACCTTGCTCATCACGCACTAAGCCGTGCAAATAAACGGTCTCAAACGGCACCTCCCCGACGGCATAGGTAGTCATTAAAATCATGCGCGCAATCCAGAAAAATAAAATATCGTAGCCGGTCTCTAAACATTGCGTTGGATGAAATTTTTTCAGGTCGGCTGTCTGATCCGGCCAGCCAAGTGTCGAAAACGTCCAGGTGCCGGAGCTAAACCAAGTGTCCAGAGTATCGGTATCCTGCGACAAGTCACCGATATTTTCATCCCGACCACAAGTCGGACATTTGGTTGGTGTTTCGACCGAGGCGATCAAGCCGGGCTGCCCCGCACGTTCGTAACTGCTCGAATCACCAACTCGTTCTGGCGCATCATTCCCAACATAACAAGACTGGCAGTACCAAACTGGAATGCGATGACCGAACCAAATCTGCCGCGAGATACACCAGTCGCGCAAATTTTCCATCCAGTTGTAATAAACTTTCTCGAATCGCTCGGGCAAAATCTTAATGCGTCCGTCACGAACCACTTCAAGTGATAATTGTTTCAGGGTCTGGCCATCACGAGTGGCAATGGATCGATTTACATCCACAAACCACTGACGAGAGGTCAGAGGCTCAACCGGCGTACTACAGCGATAACAAATCGATAGTTTATGTGTTAAGTCTTCTATCTTTTCGATGAGGCCGAGTTTTTGCAAATCAGCGACAAATTTCTTTCGCGCTTCCACTGCCACAAAGCCCGCATACTTACCAGCCAGAGCAGTCATCTTGCCGTCCTCACCAATCACTTTCTTCATTGGTAATTTATTTTTTTCAGCCATGGCGAAGTCCACTGCTGAGTGGGCTGGTGTGATACCGACCACACCTGTGCCAAACTCACGATCTACCTCCTCGTCAGCGATCACCCGAATCTGCTGTGGGCCAATACCAAAATTAACTTCAAAAGTCTGACCAATTTGAGCCTGATATCGCTCGTCATTGGGATTGACCGCCACAGCCGTGTCGCCTAGTTTGGTCTCCGGTCGAGTGGTCGCCACGACAAACGGCCCGTATTTCATGTAATAAAGCTTCGCTGGTTCTTCTCGATATTCCACCTCGTCATCAGCCAATGTGGACTCACAACGTGGGCACCAGTTCACAATACGATAGCCACGATAAATCAGACCGTCGTTAAACAGACGCACAAACATCTCGCGCACCACGCGATTGCGTTGCTCATCAAAAGTATAGGCTTCGCGCGACCAATCGCAGGAAGAACCCATCTTACGAATCTGTTTGCGAATGGTGCCGCGAGAACCTTCGATATATTCCTCAACGCGTTTAATAAAACCTTCACGACCCAAATCATATTTAGTCCGACCTTCGGCGGCTAATAATTTCTCAACTTTAGTATTTGTGGCGATCGCCGCATGATCCGTGCCTGGTAGCCACAGCGCCGCCCGCCCACGCATTCGATGAAAGCGGGTCATCATATCTTCCAAGGTCAAAAACATGGCGTGACCTATATGCAGGGTGCCGGTGGCATTCGGCGGCGGCATCATGATACAAAAAGATTCAGTTCGTTCACCGGGTAAATTATCCGGATTGAACAAGCCGCTTTTTTCCCAGGCCTCGTAAATACGATCTTCCACGCCTTTTGGATTGTAAGCTTTTGGCAATTCGTTGTGATTCGCACTCATGCTGGTCTTCTTATATATAACGGGGTTGATTATAGTGTTTTTTGACCTAAATGCAAGTCTTGAACCGCCGTTATTTGATCCAATTCTCGAAGCAGCGATTAGTCGTGATTACCTGTCCCTTTTGTGTGTCGAGGGTGACAGGCACCAGAAAATTGGCTTTTCTTTGGCTATCTTTACCCAAAGAAAAATGACAATACTCTTTGACAAAAAATTGTGATACTATGCACTGTTGACATATTTTTACCAAGATGATTAAGATTCCCTCTTCATGAAACGGTTTTATTTTTATGGCCAAACAAACGAACGAACAGATTGAAGCTTCAATTAACGACAGTACTCACGCCCTCATCGCGTTCCGCAAGGACTGGACCGTTGATGCGGTGGCCAGCGCTTTAGCTTTAGCGCGACTACTGGAAACACGCGGCAAAAAAGTTGATGTCATCGCCGATGATTTTAAGCCGTCCAGACAGGTGTCTTTTCTGCCCACCATCGAATCCATCGCTGCTGAATTCAATCGGCTGCGTAAATTTGTTATTTCGCTAGATGTTTCTAAGGCACCCATTGATGAGCTGACTTATGATTTGGTAGAAAACCAACTAAACATCCACATTACGCCCAAAACTGGCCAATTCCATCCTTCGAATGTTTTGTCGCGGGCAGCTGATTATAAATACGATTTAATCTTCACTGTTGGTACGCCCGATTTGGGCTCACTTGGACGACTCTTCTCCGAACACTCCGAATTATTTTATCATTGTCCGATCATCAACATCGATCATGATGCGCAAAACGAAAATTACGGCAATGTAAATGTGGTTGATATCACCGCGACTTCGACTGCCGAGATCGTACATCACTTGCTGGCGAAAAATGACCGACCGAATGAAGACGTTGCTACCATGCTACTGACCGGAATTATTGCCTCCACCCGTAGTTTTCGAACAGCGCAGGTAACGCCACGAACGCTCGATACAGCAGCTGAGCTGGTAGCAGCCGGCGCGCGACGCGATGAAATTGTCCAAAACTTATATAAGACGCGCTCTCTGGCCACTCTAAAACTTTGGGGTCGCGCGTTGGCTCGATTAAAATATGACCCGGAGATAAAAATGGTTTGGTCTCTTCTGGTGCGACAGGATTTCATTCACACCAGCTCCAATGAAGAGTGCTTGCCTGAAGTTATGGATGAACTAATGGTTTCAGCACCGGAAGCAGAAATCACAGCGTTAATTTATGAAAGAGATGCCGAAGGTAGTGCGCCAGCCAGCGTGTGTGCCATCGTGTCTTCCGAGCGACACGCAGACGCACTGGGGTTAGTGTCGGATTTACAGCCAGAAGGCCATCGCCAATTGGCTCGAATTTGTTTTTTGACCGGCGATATTCAACAGGCTGAACAGGCCGTGCTGACTTCGATTCGTAAATCACTGGGCAAAACTAAACAACCGGAATTTATCAGTCGAATCAACAGACTAACCGCAACAACGACTGTCGAAAAAGATAAACCTGATACAGCTTCTGTGATTTTAGGCTCGGTAGGATTGGTGGAACAAAAAAATACTGAAACACCACCGATGGTTAATGGCAATGGAGCGGACAAAACCGAGCAACCAATTTCTTTACTGACTAAGATTGCGGATGGACTAAGTCTAAACGAACTTACTGACAGTAATATCATACGAATCAAATCCGATGGACAGCCGGATGTGCGCCGATCTAATACTTCGCGAGCGCCTAAATAAGGAGGGTGAAATTGATTTGTTTAGTCTTGTCAGCACTTGCCTATTAATGTATATTTGGTAACGCAAATATTAAGGGCGGCTAGCTCAGTTGGTTAGAGCGTCACATTGACATTGTGAAGGTCAGAGGTTCGACTCCTCTGCCGCCCACCATCCACTAAATCGGCTCCAAGGCCGATTTTTTGGTTGGTTGAGCGGATAGGAAGCGAGCCGCTTACCTCCGCAATTTGAGCCATGCTCGGAGTGTTGACCACCTGTTGCCCAAACTGTTTTTGCCCGACCTTAAATTCCGGCATCAGTAGCCCCACGGCATCGACCAATGTTGAAGGCATCAGGTGAGCGTATCTTTGCGTTGTTCTGATGTCCGAATGGCCGAGCAATTGCTGAATCGCACCGATTGGCACTCCCTTGATCGCCAACTGCGATGCGAAAGAGTGCCGCAACATATGGAAGCCAACCTTCCTGATTTCTGCTTGCTCACAGAATCCGGCCAGCGCGCGCTTGGCCCGACCGTGCAGGATTCTTTCGCCTTCGCCGTCATGGAACACCAGCCCCTTTTCTTGCTGATGTATGGTCAGCCAATCCATTAGATCATGGCAGATTGGTATGTGGCGCTCGTGG
Source organism: Patescibacteria group bacterium (assembly GCA_018813785.1). Classification (GTDB taxonomy): domain Bacteria; phylum Patescibacteriota; class Patescibacteriia; order SG8-24; family SG8-24; genus JAHJAU01. The sequence continues at coordinate 7,727 of JAHJAU010000082.1, forward strand.
TGGTTCTTGGGAGCGCACAGCACTCCCCCGCTGTAGGCACGCCGCACGGTCACGAGTCCGCGCTCAACACTAACATCTTGCCAATTCAACGCCATCAGCTCGCCAGCCCGCATTCCCGTCCTAAGCGCGGTCAGCACCATGCCATACCACCCGACATTCATGATGACCGACAACAGACTTTCGGACTCGTTGAAGTCCAAGAAATCAAATCTGGTCGGCAACTCCCGAAGTCGCTTGATGCGAGGCAGCCGCTCCAACTTACCCCATTCAATCGCGCACTTAAGGCACGATGATAGCACCGTCAGATGGTTGTTGACCGTCTTGGCGGTCACGCCGCGCGCCAGGGTAGCGGTCTTGTACTGCTCGACACGCTCATCGGTAATCTGGTCGAGCCGCAGATCCCCGAAAAACGGCACGAGATTGGTGCGAGCCACCGATTCCTTGCGCTGATACTCGCTCGGCTTGTTGTTCGTCCGAGCGTACGAGTCGAGCCACTTGGCCATGAAGTCGGCCAGCTTGGGCGCTGTCGCCGTTTGCTTGCCGTTGATGCTCTCGCCACGCGCTAGACGTTGGCGAAGCACCGCCTCGTAAGCGGCGGCTCCGGCCTTGCTGTTCTGTGGTGAGCGGACGCGGTAGCGCTTGCCACCATAACGAAAGTCCACCCACCACGTGTTTCTAATCTTCCTTGCGGCCATAGTTAATCATTCGACCGCCTCCACTCTGTGCCGGGCAAGAAAAGCCTCCACGTCGGCCTCGCTGAAGCGTAGGCCACGCGGCAAGCGCACAAAAGGAATGTCGCGCCGCTCGACTAGCCGATAAACCGAGGTGGCCGATACCTTCAGCAAGGCCGCCAGTTCTCGGACGTTAAGAAGATTCTGCCCGCCAATACTCTGTTCGGAGGTGGATTTGGTCATACGTTTAAATTGTTAGAGGGCAACTGTCCGGGGGAACGGCTGACGGCTTGTGTCGCCGTCTGGCCGCTCGTGGGCAGTCGCTACCTTACCTGATTAATTATGGTGTCTCAAGGGTTCTCGTGTGCTTGGTGCTTGGCAAACCCCTAGGGGGTGGGAAAGCACCAAGCAGGAGCGGTCTAGCTACTCGGTCATGTCTGGGTCTTGTTCTGCCTTGGCTATCGCCGCCTCGACTTTGAGTTTCGCTTGTTTTCTCTCCGCCTCAAGCACGGGTCTATCACGGATTATCATCCATTCATAAATTATTCCCGGATTCATTTCTCTGCCTCTCAATTCCTCGTCATAAACATATTTGCCGTTGTCTTCACGCCAGCCGCGCAAATCGAATGAAGATATGCCAGCGTAGGCTTCCGCATGGTATTCGTCGAAACCGTGGTCAACGAACGCTTTTCTGAATTTCTCGATCTGCTCTGGGGTAATCTTGGGAGTGTTGCTGGATTCTTCGCTGATTTCGTTTGTCATAAGTTATTTGTTACGTTCCCGAATGGGGTGAGGGTTGAATAATTTAGTAAATTTTCGCATTAACGCTTTTCGTAATAAATCCTGCCGACGATGCTGGAGAGCTTTCTCCACCTGCTCAAGAATCTCGCGTAGCGCTTGGTCGGCTTGCCCTTCCAGAACCTTGTCCGCGTGTTCCAGCACATTCCCGGTCGCGGATAGGCCATGTTGATTTGCTTCGTGCGTTCCCCCTTCCTGCCCGTGTGCGGCTCCAGACAGCTCTTGTAGGCGAGGCCGTGGCACTGGCGGCAACCGAAGTATCCGCCGCGCAGGTAGAGGACGGCGACGCGGCGGCGACACGGTGTCCCGTCCCGAATCAGTGGGCAGGCGAACCACCAGCGCCGCCCTCCGAAGTGGCACGGTGTCGAAGTCAATCCCACGGAGTAGTCGAAATCCTCGCTGTTTCCATCCGAGCCGTTGAGCGCGTAGCTGAA
>JAHJAU010000083.1 GCA_018813785.1 Patescibacteria group bacterium
CCCAAAAATCGGTTGCTCCTTTTAATGGGCTGGTCTCCAAGACTCCTCTTTCCTCCTAAAAAAGCCCCAAAAAACAGACTAGCAACTGATGGTGATCAGTCTGCTGCCTCCACTAAATTAAAGCTTCCATCCTCCTCCTTGCCTCCGGACTGTTAATCCGGAGGCATTTTTATTTCGTGCGGGCTCTGATTCGGGCACATTGCGCCCGGCTTCCCTCGCTCCTAGCTCGTCGTATCAATCAAGTATGGCCTCGCGTCGTCGCTCGGTTCAGCCGGACACACCGCATCCCGTCCAGAGCCCGCCAAAAACCACAGACGTCAGCCTGGGGAGTATTATTGTCCAAATGTTAATTTAAAAATCCGAACCCCCCTCAATAAAATAAGAGACCTCTGCAAAAGTCGCTTTCGTCGCGAAATTTTAGGATTTCGAGCGAAAAATCGCAGATACGACGATGTTTATACGGAGTATAAGCGGATGAGTATCTGCGATTTTGCAGCTGAAATCCTGAAATTGCAGCAGAAATGGACTTTTGTAGAGGTCTCTTAATATTTTCAACGCTGTTTTATCCACAGACGATAACTAAAACGAGAATATTTTTGAAAAAATAAGCTTAATTTAAAAAAGTGTCGGCGCATTGACACTTTTTTTATCTACGCCTAAAGTCGGTTTACCCGCGGGTAATAAACTAACTTAACAATTTATGAACCACGTCTCGGAAACGATCGCTGAATTTATCGGCCCGGTTGGTTCGGCTATGGCCAGCACCGAACTACCCAAACCGACGGCATCACAAGACGAACAGCGTCGCGCTGAGCAGGCGACAAAAAACCTAACCGAATGGAACGATCTCCGGCTGGAGTTTCGTTGCCGGGAAACCGAGCCGCTCGAAGGCGACGAAACATTAACCCTCGATACCTATGTCGACACCACAGGTCACGAATACCGAATCGAACCCAGTACTGGGACAATCGTGCAAATGGGTCCTGAATCGGGTCGCTATTCGACGTCACACGAGATTGGATCGGAAAGCAATCCTGCCGTCAGTGAATTAAGAGCTAAAGCAGTCGAAATTATCCAGCGACAAATTCATTCTTTCGATTCAATCCTTAGTTCACTTCATCCTCTCGAGGCAAATGATCGAAGAAGGGTTTACTTTTTTCGCTGGGAAAACTTATCCGAGCCGCTCTCCGAATCAAAACTACCACCATTCGTACAGGTTGGCCTATATGCCAATGGAGCTCTGGCCAGTTTTGCTGATACGCTGAGTGAGTATCGCAATAACTTGTCGGCAGTTGATTCGCATATCACTGATTTGCCAGCCAGCTGGACTAAAATGAAGCGCCCCGTAGGCGCCTGAATAATTTCCCACGTCAGCGACGAAACAAAACCAAAACCTTAAACTGAACGTCGATTGATGTAGCAAAAAGACGGCCGAGCGAGGGAGAGCCGTCTTTTTGTTTGATTAATTCAATCGGATGGGCAGAAATAAACCCTGTCGCTCGCGAGCGACAGGGTAAACTCAATTGCTACTTTAAATTTTTTACAGCCCGAACAAATCTTTCACCTCGGTCAAACTCATTAATAAATAAACCGAAACTTGAACAAGCTGGCGACAATAATACCACCTCTCCCCGATCAGCTAAACCGGCGGCCAATAACACTGCTTTGCGCATGGAATTAGCCAACCAAACTTCACCCGAGTAACCGACTCGCTGTAATTCACGTTCCAGGGTTGGTGTTTCAGTTCCTTCTAATAACACCATAGCTTTGGTGTATTTTTTAGCTGCCTTAGCCCAAGCTTGATAACGTAAACTTTTTTGTGCGCCGCCAGCGATCAAAATCACTCGTTTGGTTTTCTGTCCAGCGGAAAACGCTTTCATGGCCGCCACTGAAGCGTCGGGCATGGTGGCGGTTGTATCATTAATGTATTTCACACCACGAATTGTCGCAATCTCTTGCATTCGACCTTCAATACCACGAAAGCATCGAACCACCGCCGCAATTGTTCTGATTGGAATACCCATGACATAAGCGGCGGCACAGGCAGCCAAGACATTAGACACATTGTGTTCGCCTGACAATCGCAAGGCTGACAAGGGCAGTAATTCCCGCTCCTGACCATGATCCAGAATAATTATTTTTCCCTGGCGAACAAAACAGCCAGAGCCTCGAAAAATCTGCTGATGAGAAAACGGAAAACGCTGACCAGCAAAAGAACTATGACTCGGACGAATTTTTGCCCCCAGGGCCGCCACCCGTTTATCAGCCAAATTGAGAATAGCCCAGTCGTCAGTCGTCTGATAAGCAATGATCAACGATTTGGCCCGGGCATACTCATCCAGACCAGAATACGTATTCAAATGATCTTCGAGTACGTTAGTGACAACACCGATGTGCGGACTAAATCGATGCTGCTCTAACCCCTCAAGTTGCCAAGAGGATAGTTCTAAGATAACTGGAACTGGTCGACCGACGCGTCGTGCGGCCAAGCGCAACAAACGATCCAGTGCATCAAATGGTGATATTCTAATATTTCCACCGATTACCGTCCGTGCATCGTACTGTTTGGCTATTTCACCCAATAAGGCTGTGGTGGTGCTCTTGCCCTTGGTTCCAGTAATCGCCGTTACCGGAAATGGACAGAGCAGGAGGAAAAGAGCGGCTTCAGTTTCAACCGGAATCCTTCGCTGCTGAGCCAACATTAAATATTTATTGTTTCGTCGAACTGCGGGATTGCGGATCACTAATTCAGCGGTCTTGAAATCACCTTCAACATGTCGTCCTAAAACATATTTTGGTCGCCAGGTCTTCACAGCCCGACTTACTCGCTTCTTCAGGACAACATATTCCTTATTCAACGAAGCAACTGATTGTTTTAAATCATGGCTTGATTTTAGATCCGTCACAGTTAGTCTGGCTCCAGCCCGCAATAACCATTTAGCAATACCCAAACCACCACCGTGCAAACCCAGCCCCATCACGGTTACTCTCTTTCCCTTGAACCACTCTTTGGTGTACATATCTAGTCAATGAAAAAATTTTTTCGATCAAGTCGCACTCTTAACCAACGCCCCAAAACACTCCACCACATGCGCGCATACGCAAGTAATCCAGACCACCAGCCTACCTTTTGAACCTTGCGGATCATTGACACTCCGGGCAAAAATATCCGGCCGATCGGTAATCGAGCCAGACGACAACAATAATTCAAGGCGACTTCAATGCCAAAACCACCAATGTATCTTGCTGGTATGTTCGTAAAAATTTCACGCCTCAAGACTCGTTGACCACTGACTGCTGGTAATCGTCGAGCCAGAGTATTAAAAATTGCTCCACGATCCACTGTGCCAACATTCATAGCTAATCGACCAGCAACAACCGGTTCGGTCAATGATCGAATATGATCAACAGTCAAACCGATTAAATCACCATCAAAAAAACAGATAATTTCTGCCGTAGTAGCGCGAACCCCAAGCAACATAGTCTGGCCTTTTCCTGAATTCGATTCAGATCGAATAACCCGAGAAGCGCCAGCTGTCTCCGCCAGCAATGCGGTGGCGTCTTGAGATCCATCATCAACCACGATTACTTCCTGAAAAACGCCGGAATCAACCAGCGTCTTCACCACACCTCCGATTGTTTTTTCTTCATTGTAAGCCGGAACGATGGCTACCACCTGAGAAGACATATCACGATCGACGGACTGACATTTCGTAAAGCACCTCCTCAGCTCGACGATAACTATTTTTAGCTTGATCAAATTTATTGCGCAAGTAACCGGTTAAATCCATCTCCAGCAATTCACCAATAATTTCCTCGATGATGTCGCGAATTTTTTTGACACCATCTAGATCACCAACGGTCGCTAATCGCACTTGTCGTCGTTGTAACTCCCCCACCACATCTGATAACCCCCCCAGATAAGTATCGTACGATATTTCTATATCCAGTACCTGAACCTTACTCATAGTCTTACCAGCCAAAAAGTCTCGATATAACTGAGCTTCAACATATTCCTCCAGTGCGGAATGAAATGATCCTTCTTTGCCCAACTTTTGATTATTAATAATTTGCTTTTGTACCAGAGCGGCATCTTTAAGCGCCTCAGCCAAAAGCTGATCAGCCCCACTCAAATCATCCCGATGCATCGCAAAAATTGCTCGCTTGGCGGCATTTCTGATGTTGTCAGACAAACGAATAATCTCACGTCGAGCCTCATTATATTCAGAAACGGCATTTTTAATCTGCCGCACAAATTTCTTGTCCAACATAAACTATCTCGACGTATTGCCGGTAAATCGCGAATACAAAGCTGTAATTTGTCGCTGTTGTTCCGACAAATCAGCAACCTGCCTCCTAATTCGCGCTTTCTCACGACGAATATGTTTCCGGATGCTTTTTGCTAGAACCCTAATTTTAACCATTGTCTTAATCATAATATTGATTCAATCCCAAGCATTATGGCTGTTTTGGGGTATTTTATCAAGCTGGAAATATTATTTAAAAAACCGTGCCTCTAATTGACACGGTTAAGTAGTTACACTCGTTCCTGAAAACTGTTGCTGTCTGGTTCGTATTCCATCAAGTCCGCTTCCAGCGAGCCATCGTGTTTATGTTTGATCAAACCAAAGGTGAACTTGGTATCCAGAAAAATATCCGGCTCAGCAGAAAGCAGTCTAAAAATTCCGGCAGCGATTAAAAATACCAAAGCGATACCGGTCAACACTTTAAAAAGTAGTGGCGGCAATGGCCATAATGTCCAAGTACTACCATCAAAGGCTCCGCTAATGAACGCGATCATGGATGCAATCAACATGATCAAAGCTACAAACTTGGTCATTCTCCAAGCCAAACGAACTTCGCCTGTCCGGAAAAAATAAACTAGAACCCGCCAGACAAACTCAATTCGCTGAAACCGACTCCATTTTTGCTCCAACTGCGGCTCAACCAGGCGATACGATCTAGACCAATTGCCGGTGTTGATGTATGTACCATCATCACTGGATTGTCGTCTCCATCGATGCGAGTGACCCAGAACCACCACCCTCGCTTCATCATGCCGCCGCAAAAGTTGTTCGGCGTAATGATCTACTGACTGATTGCTGGTGGTCCAAGTTACGATGTCAAGGATCTTGCGCAAACTAGCCTTACGACGGATGTCGGCTATGGCAAACAAGTTGCTATAAACGAAGTGCCAAATTAACAGCACGCCAGTCTTGAATCCCCAGAGCCAGCGATGCCGAAAAGCATGATTCCAAACGCGTCGATCGCTGCGCATACGCCCAACCAAAGGATTGCTGTATTTCAGACGCGTTACCATATCAACAAACATGTAATTGCCGTAAGGAGCGTTCAGAATCGGATGTTTGAGATCCTGACCAAGAACACTTGCAACGATCGTGTTCTCTGGCTTTACACTATTGTGTGGCTCAGCAAAATTACCATGTTCGTACAATACGCCTCGCTCAATCAATCGATAGTGTTGATGGTGATCCACAAAACGAATTCGATCGTTCAGTTCTGGATCGTCTCCGGCGATGGCGTGACGCAATTCTGCTTGCACTCCAGGCCAAACCAGAAACAAATCATGATTGCCGACAAAAAAATCCAACCGACAATTTGATTGACGGACGAAACAGCTGAGAGTCTGGAAGAAATCTGGATGTCCAGCAATAATACACTTCATCTTGATGGCTGCAGCTCGTTCATAAGGAGGATCTTCATAGCGCCCTTTCCAGGACACGATCAGAGGATCAAACGTATCACCAAGCAACCGCAATCGAAGCACATTGCTCTCTCTATATCGATTCGCGATCAGAGTTAGAAACTGATCGAACTCGCCGTCGTAATGAAATTCCTCCAGCGGATTTTCGATCTCTTCGTGCTCCTCACCCAGTCGAAACAAACGATGTGATAATACCCGCCAAAGCCGCGCCAGACCACGACGACCGCCGTACACCAGACGAACATACGGCCCCTCACCAATATGCAAATCGCTGACCACGACATTTACTTCTTCACACTCATGGCCAGAATGAAGCTGCTCATCAATCACTGGCATTGTATCGCCAGGTGCAATTACGGACATGAGCCCTCCCTTCAGTCAAAGAACGGAACCGTTATTAAACGATCCAAGAAACTAATCTTGCCCTGCTAATTATGACAATGTCAATTTTAAATTCTAAAGACCAAACTATTTTGACGAATCACTTCTTAGACCTGTATACTGCCACATCGACGTCTTAAGACGTCCAAATAGTTCTTTACCAAGAGGTGCGAAGCATGAGACTCGAACCTGAATTCGAACGAAAATGGATCGTACTCTTATTCGATCCGGGTATTCAGCGATCGCCGTCAATCACTATCGAACAAGCTTACTTTGAAGTACCGGCTGGATTGCGGGTTCGTATTACTACCGGACCAAATAGACAACGAGCGGAAATCACCAGTAAATCCGGACATGGTATTGTTCGCCAGGAAAAAACCGTGGATGTCGGTTTAGAGGCGGCTAGATTCTTGATTGATTCTTCACCATACCGAATAAAAAAACAGCGCTACCTTCGTGATGGCTGGGAGATAGATTTTTTCACTGGACCACTGACTGGACTAGTTATTGCCGAATATGAAATGGAATCACCTGACCAAGAAGTAATCTTGCCACCGTGGATTTATTCAGCTGTTGAGGTTACTTCTACCGTCACCAACATGCATCTGGCACGAATGGCCCACGACCTTTCGGCATCAGCTGACGACCATCAAATGAGTGATCGCATTCTCATTGATCGACCACGCATCGTTCTAACTGGTGGTCCGTGTTCAGGTAAAAGCTCGGCCATCGTTCAATTGCAGGCCGACATGTCTGAGGTATTGCAGTGTGTTCCGGAAACGGCCACAATCATTGTTGATCGAGTAGGTGCCTGGCCACCGATTGAAAATGTGCCGGGCACACATCAATTCCAGCGCACTGTGTACCGTGTTCAGCGTGGCTTTGAAGAAGTCTCGCTATCAAAGGCGCTCAGTGAAGGAAGATCAGCCCTACTGCTGGATCGTGGCACCTTGGATGGTGCGGCCTATCTTCCTGGGGGTCTACAAGAATTCGAGCGAGTCTGTTCGACTACGGCTCAAATAGAATATGCTCGCTACGCAGCGGTTATTGTCCTCGATGTACCACCGCGTGATATCTACGAAAGCAAAAAAAACAATAGTGCGGCACGCTGTGCATCCTATGAGGAAGCACAACAGCTCGGTTGGCGAACTCAACAAGCTTGGTCTGAACACCCCAACTTTGTGTTTATCCGCAACTACGCCACATTTGCTGAAAAGTATGAGGCGATCCGAGCGGCCCTAAAAAAAATCTTCACCTAAAAAACGGGGTATTAAACCCCGTTTTTTCATTTAAAGATTGCCATCGCGGTAGCAATAATCGTCGAATACATTAAAATAATTCGCGATACACCTGTTCGGTCATGGCTGTCACCCGCTCCCAGCTATATTCAGCAGAGATCCATTTGGCAGCGCGAGCACCACGCTCAGTCACTATTTCAGGATGATTTAATAAGGATTGTAGTTGCTTGGTCAAATCTTCAGTGTCACCACTGATAAAAGTCAGACCGCTGTGATCAAGAGGTTCTCGATTCTCTAGAATATCTGAAACAAGAACACATCGTCCGGCAGCCATAGCTTCAAGTATCGCCACTGATAAACCTTCAGCTTCTGAAGGATGAATGTATAAATAGGCATTGGCATAGAGTTGAGCCAGCATACGTCCCGACTGAAAATCGGTAAAAATAATATTCGAATTGCCGGCCGCTGTCTGACGCAAATAGTCAGCATAATCACCGCCACCAGCATCACCTCCAACAATAACTAATTTCTTATCGGTCTCCAGATGTTGATAAGCATCAATCAAATAATGAAAACCTTTCTGACCAACCAAACGTCCAACAGCCAAAATATAACCATCTGGCTTAAGACCCCAGTGTGCCAGTTGATCTGATCCAGGATACTCGCTAATAGTAGCCCCATTTGGGACGTAGATCGTATCGATTTGATACGTCAGGTCACAATACTTCTGAATCGCCCGCGAGACAGAAATGGTTGAATGAGGAAACCTAAGTGCTGCCCACTCACCATAACGCAAATACCAGCAAGCCAATCGTCCCCATTTAGCATGCAGACGATCAATGCTGTGAAAAGTCACCAAAACTTTCATTCTTGGTCGCAACAAACGTGGCAACCAAGCAAATGTCGCTGGTCCCACACCATGAAAATGAACGATATCAAAACGACTGAATAATACTCGGCAGGTTGAAATAAACACCCGGAGTAATGTCCCTAAGCCCTTAATCGAAACTGATATCACTGGTACTAACTTGATGCCTCGTTGATTCTCTGGCACTCGATTCTTTCGTTGAACATAAGCTGTGACCTGATGACCAGCGGTCACTAAACGCGCACTCAGCTCTTCTACATGTCGCTCAACACCACCAGAACCGACTGTAATTGGAATGCTGCGCGCACCAATCATGGCGATTCGAAAAAATTTATGTTGATCATTTTTCATACAAGATAAGTCTATCATGTCGACGTCTTTTGTTCTGCTGATACAATAACTTGATGGCAATAAAAAATATCGTATCGGCTGGGCAGAGATAAACTCTAGCGGCTACCTTCTGCCCCCAGCAATTTTAAATAATAAAAGAAGATACCAGCCTTTTTGGTTGGTATCTTCATGAGTGGTGGGTCGGCTGGGGCTCCCCCTCGCTCCGCTCGGGTACCGGGGCGGCTGCGCACCGGACTGTTCGCCAGCTCACAGTCCTCTCGCCGCCCTTCTCGCCCTCAATGATCTTAAATAATAAAAGAAGATACCAGCCTTTTTGGTTGGTATCTTCATGAGTGGTGGGTCGGCCGGGGCTCGAACCCGGGACCTTCGGCTTAAAAGGCCGCTGCTCTACCAGCTGAGCTACCAACCCAAATTATCTTAAGGCAGAAGATAAAACGCCGCGCAGATTAGCGCGACGCTAGACTAGCATAATTTTTCTTACCTGGCAAGCTTCTACTGTATAATGTCTATCTCCTGAGAAAATAACTCGAAACGAGTCTGTAAGGACTCGATGATATATTGCCAATCGTCGTCATCTTCAATTTTCATCTGACTACGCTTTTCTTCTAAAACTTCGTCAACTAGATCATGCCATTCCTCACGAGAAAGCACACCATCTGAACGGGCCCGATCACAAACCTCATTATATAAATCTTCGATGCTTAAAGTTAGATTATCCATATCCTCCTATTAATTGTTAAATCGCGACAAGAATAACACATGATACTAAACGAGAAAATACTTTTTTGGGGACAGTTTTTAAAATAAAAAAAGCCGGCAAGAAACCGACGATAATTTTAAGTCTGATTTTGTTGCCGATAATTGATCAGAAAAGCGAGCAATAAAGCGGTTTCCGAACGCACTCGGCCAGCTTCATCCCAGAAAAAATCGGTGATGTCTGACCAGTGTTCGATGTCACAACTTGATTGTGACAAAATTTTTCTAACGGCCTGCGCAGCTGGCTGCCGTTCCCTTACATCAAGCTGTCGGATGATCGAATCTAACTCTTGTCGTACAGACCGCTCGAGACTAGCTTGCCCAATGCAAGTGGCCTGATACCTAGCCAAAAAACCCATGTTTCCTCCGAACTAGACAATTCACAAAACATCGAACGACAAGTCAGCATAACATAAAGAGTGTGCCCCGTCAAGATGAGACTAAGCTTTTTTATCACCAACCTTCGCTAATCAACTTTAAAAAGATGAAGAAAAAACTGCCTTAGCGGTTTTAATTATTTCGCTAGCGCGAGCCCGCAACATCTCTATGCTGAGTATCGATACATCGACTGATGTACTATCGGCCGAACTACTCCCCAGACCACACAATAAAGCCAACTCATTTAAAGAGCGATCAAATCTTTCCAAAATTTCAACGGCATCACTCGCCTCCTGCTCTAATTGTCGAGCCTCCTCCGTGCGCTTAAGTACCTTAGAGTAAAATCGGTCTGCTTCATGTTCAGACAAGGTCAGCTGATTCTTGTATTCTTTCTTTTGCTCATCAGCTCGATAATCCGCTTCATCCCACAAACCGCCAAGAATTTTAAAACACATCTCGCGAGCACTCGTTTCCTGACCGGTCAAACGCTTACTGGGTCGTCGATCTAATCTGGCTCGACGCAAACCATCACTCAAAAGAGCTGCTCCGCCCGACACAGAAGCACGCATCTCAAAACCAGCCGGTATTTGTTCGTCATTAAATCTGTCACGAATATCTTTGGTCTGAAAATTTACCAAGTCGTTGACTTGCAAAGTTTCAATCTCGTATCTAAACATCTCCACGGCACAATCTAAATCAGCTTGATTCAATTCCTGATCTGATCTGACCAATAAACCATACTCATCGCCACCACCTAAAACTGGCACGATCTCAACCTTCTGTCCTAGACTCTTAAGAAAAAGTACTGCCTCAGAATCGCCACGACGAAACACCTGAGCAATACGTTTCAAATACTCATCACCTTTGGCATGTGAACCGGATAAATCATTAACTGCCTTAAGTCCATTGGCATCAAAAAACAAACGAGCCACTTTGTTAAGTTCTTCAATCCGGGGTTGAGACTCATCAAACATCTCAGTTAGCCAATCGGCCACTTTAGCCTTTCCATAAACATCCTTCATCATGTGTTCAATCCCGCCTCGTTCACTTGTAAATTCAAAGCGCTGGTCGGCGTAAGCCAAATTAAACATCTCCAATTCACGATCAATAAAGCGTTCTCGATCAACTACTAGCTGCTTTAATTCGGAGCGCAAAGCATCAAGATTAGCTGTGGCAGCAACCCCATCGCCTTGCTCAACCAAACCAGCAATCTCTATTTGTCGATTTTTAATATGGGCATCAACTTTAGTTAAAAGCGTCTGTAAACGAGCTATTGTTTCCTGTCGACGTGCCCCGGGCAGAAGTGATAAGCGCTGAGATAATTCAGAATCAGATAAATTGGATTCTTTACCCTGAGTAGTCTGTTGAGCTTTTTCAACCATTAATGCTAATAGCTGCTCATCAGCGATTCTCCTGGTTACCTCTTCGGGTTCAGTTATCGTCCCACCCTCAACTATCGCTGCCTCTACATCTAACGAAGACGATTCGATTGATTCACCTTGATCAATTTTAACTGTCGCCTTGATAGCCCGCCTTTCAACCGCTAATTGTTCGGATTGCTGGATTAGTCGACGGATAAATTCAGTTGATTGACTAACACCTTCGTCATCAACTAAAACCTGCAAATTGTCGATGGTTTGCTTAACAGCAGTTATTTCCTGTTGCAAATTATCCAATCTGACCCGAAGCTGACGAGCCTCTTCAGTACGCTTTAATACCCGAGAATAGAATCGCTCCAAATTAGTGCCAGCTTCAATGTAATCCTTATACTCCTTCTTAGCTTGTTCAGCTCGATGATCTGACTCATCCCACAGTCCACCCATAGTTTTTTCAAACATGCGTTCGGCACTCAACTCTGTACCAGTTAGTCGTTTGTTCGCCCGATCGTCAGTGCTGGCATGGATTAATCCTTCATGTAATGTAGCCACACCACCAGACACCGAAGCCCACATCTTAAAATCCGGAGGAATTTCGCTCTTGATCGACTGTAATTTTTCGATCTGCTGGTCTGGTAACAAGGCATCAAATTCAGATCTAGAAATACCCGCATAACGCAGAAGCACGGCTTGATCAGTAAAATTAACCAAATCAGAAACATCTAAAGCCTCAATCTCGCTCTGATAAAGAGCGAGCGCCTGCTCCAAACCAGGCTGATCAAATTCACGCTCCCCTTTAATAAGTAAGCTGTATTCATCACCTCCACCCAAAAGTGGAATAACCTCACTTACGCCCATCTCTTGCAATTTATGTCGAGCGGCACTTTGTCTGGCATCACGACGAAATACTTCAGCTACACGCTTCAGATATTCGTCTCCTTTAGCATGCGAGCCAGACAAGTCATTGATCGCCTTGAGTCCATTAGCATCAAAAGAAAAACGAGCGATCTTTTTTAGTTCGGTTATATCAGCCGAACCTTCTTTAAATAAATCACGCAGCCATTCGATGGTTTTTAATTTACCAAACACATCCTTCATTAGGTGTTCGCGTTGACCATTACTCGTAAACTCGAATCGTTTATCCTCAAATAGTTCACGATGTTTACCGGAATAAGCCTCGGTCAACGACCTCAACTGATCAAAAACCCGCACATTTCGAACTGCCCGCATGTATTCTAGTGTGTCCTTCTTAGCCAAAGACGATAAATCAGCTAAAGGTTCGGCTAACCATTCATTGACTATTTCGTGGCCGGTACTGTCTGTTTGATAGTCATTAACTATGCGCCGCTGAATTTCTTCGCGTTTATCGGTTGGCAGCCAGTCAATGTTGGCCAATGAACCAGAAATCAACTCATTCAATTCTTGTTCGTTCAATTCACCGAGCAGATCACCCACCTCTCTGATGGGAGCACCAACAGCGACCGAGCGTTCTCCCCAAAAAGATTCTATCGCCAACAAACGTTTTTCGTTTTCTGATAATTCGCGGACGAAATCATCGAGTAGATCCTGCCGCCACTTGCTCGGCACCCAGCCCAAAGAATCAAAAACCAGTGAACCGCGCATGCGATCCAGCATTTCTTCTGGTGATCCGGGTGTTGTCTCGCTATTTTCTGGCTGGTCTAATTGTTCTTCCGATCTGGTTGTTCCAGACCGAGCTTCCATAACGGCCATACTAATTCATCGATTAAAATACTCATTGTAGTCTCTGCTGCGAGCAAGCAGTCGGTGTCTAATTTACTGTTATTTTAGCAAAAAATTCGCATTATTGTCAAATGCCCCGCTGATTAAAGCGGGGCAAATTAGTTCAAATTAAAAAAATTATAACACCAAATCAACTAATCGTTGTGCAGCTTGAGGATCATTAATTTTTAACATCGCTGCCGACATTCGTTGCAATTGATTTTGATCAGCCAACAAACTCTGAATTAAATCAGAAAGAGAAGTGGCCGGCTGTCGCTCATCGAACATCTTAGCTGCGCCGCACTGAACAAAAAACTCAGCATTAGCCTCCTGGTGTGAACCGGGGATCGGCACAATAATCGCCGGTAAGCCCAGGGCTGCCAACTCAGTCAGAGTGCCCATACCGGCCCGAGAAACAACCAGGTCAGCCGCCGCATATGCCAAAGCAATTTCTTTATTTAAAAAACTAAACTGATGATAAGTATTAGGTGCTTGTGGTACTTCAATTGATTTACCGCTACCAGTGATATGTAAAAACTGAACGCGATCACCCAACATTAACATCGTCTCGATCACTAATTGATTGAGTGCCGTGGCTCCGGTTCCACCTCCCAAAACCAATATGGTCGGCGTTTCTTTGCGTAAACCAAAATTTTCACGAGCTATAACCGCTGATCCAGCAAATAAAAACCGTCGCACTGGATTACCAATAACCGTAACTCGTCGCGGATCAAAATCGCTCTTTGATTTTTCAAAAGTCACAGAGATCGTTTTGGCTAGCGGTGCAGATAATTTATTGGCCAGGCCTGGTTGCCAATCCATCTGATGAATGTGAATTGGGATATGCAACAGCCAAGCAGACCAAATAACCGGTACGGCTACAAATCCACCCGCGCTAATCACAATATCTGGCCAGAATCGACACAAAATGATGAAGGCTTCAATCAAACCTCTCAAAACAAAAAACGGTGTCAGTAAATTTCGCCAAGTAATAAATCGACGCCAGCGACCGGAGGTGATGGCGATGAACTTAAGACCGGCACCTTCAATCAACCGACGCTCTGGACCATCTTTAGTGCCGATCCACAAAAATTATGCAGTCGGTCTCCTGTCATGAATAACCTCAGCTACCGCCAGTAATGGAGTTACTGAACCAAGAGTCCCGCCGCCAGAAAAAAGAATCTTAGTCATAGTCTTTTCCCGGCCAAGCGTGATGATTTAGAGACATGTCGAGATATATTAGCCACCATTCCCATGGCCGCCAGTGTTACCAACAAAGCTGTGCCACCATAGCTCATAAACGGTAGAGGTAAGCCGGTCATTGGAAACAAGCCGACCATCGAGCCAATGTTCAATAAAATCTGTGAAGCTAACCAACCAGCCACACCAGCCACAAACAAAAAACAAAAACCATCTGGTGCCTGGCGAGCGATGTGGAGCAATCGCCAAATAAACCCAGCTAATAGCATAAGAACGATAAATATTAAAACAAAACCCAACTCTTCGGCCATGACGGCAAAAATAGAATCACCTACCACCTCTGGCAAATACATATATTTCTGACGGGAATGCCCCAAACCTAAACCAAATAATCCGCCGGAACCAATAGCTAAAAAAGACTGATTGATATGATAACCAATACCCTGTGGATCGAGCTCTGGCTGAAGAAAAGTCATGAGTCGCGCCGCTCGATAGGGCGCACTTTTAATAAGTATCCATAGGGCCAGCACACCGCCAGCGGATATCCCGGCCAAATGCATCCAGGGTGCTCCAGCTAGAAAAAACACAATAATAGATAAGGCCGCGATAACCGATAAGCTACCGAGATCGGGCTGAAGAATAAGCAGTACAGCTACCAAACCCAAAACTAACAAGAAAGGCAATAAACCACGATGTGGATCGATAATCTCTTCTCGATCACAGTTAGCCAACCAGTCGGCAAAAAACAATAATAACGTTAATTTAACTACTTCGGCTGGCTGAAATTAAAAATTAAAAAATCCAATCCAACTTTTTGATGTTCCCCACTCAGCCCCAATTCCTGGCACAAAAACTAATAGCAATAATATCAAGGATAAATAAAATAGTGGTCGGGCTAATCGCCGCAAAACACGATAATCAATATGTGAGAACAAAAAAAACAAAACTAAACCTGGCAGCAAACCATAAAATAATTGATGTTTAACATACCAATAGGAGTCACCGAACTTTTGCCAGGCAACCGGACCAGAGGCGGAAGTCAGCATTACCAAACCCAGCACCAGCAGCAAACTGAGCATGATAAGAAACTTTTTGTCTATTTGAGGAGGGTTCATAGACGCAGCCGCGAGCATTAGTTACACCACCATCGCGCCCAATTAGTTATTGAGACCTTGGCAAAAATCCATGTTTGCTGTAATTTCAGGGTTTCGGCTGCAAAATTGTACATGCTCCTCCGCTTATACTCCGTATAAACATCGTCGCATCTGCAATTTTCGCTCGAAATCCTGAAATTTCGCGACGAAAGCGACTTTTTCAGAGGTCTCTATTTTTGTTTCTTCGACTGCCTACTTTTTACCATTCGTCTTCCTGGTCCGGTCTTCTTTAAAAGAAGTGATAATACTTCATCCATATTTTTAACAAACACAAACTCCATAGAGTTGCGCACTTCAGCTGGCACATCTGGTAAATCCCGACGATTGTCAGTCGGCATAATAATCCGTTTTAATCCGGCACGATGGGCAGCTAAACATTTTTCCTTGATCCCGCCAATTTCCAGTATATGACCCCGCAAAGTGATTTCGCCGGTTAACCCCACTGTTCGATCAACAACCACATCACCGAGCAAAGACACTAAAGCAACAGCCATAGCTGCTCCGGCCGAAGGCCCATCCTTGGGTATAGCACCAGCCGGAACATGAATATGAAAATCAGCGTCTTGGAAAAAATTGATATCAAAACCCAGCTGACTAGCGACCGACCGAACATAAGATAACGCCGCCCGGGCAGACTCTTGCATCACCTCGCCCAACTGACCTGTTAAAATTAAATTTCCCTTACCAGGCATGCGCGTCGCTTCAATTTGTAAAATTTCACCACCAGCTTCGGTCCAAGCCAGCCCTGTAACTACACCAACATCATTCTTCTTGCTAGCCTGCAGATGAGAATACTTACGTGGACCCAGATATTTCTCCACACCTGCCGGCTTAATGACTTTCTGTGGTCTGGTTCCTTCGACTGTCTTTTTGGCCAACTTGCGACAAATAGCTGATATTTCACGCTCTAAATTACGCACTCCCGCCTCACGTGTGTAATAGCGCAAAATTTCGGTCAATGCTGAATCAGAAAAACGATAACCGCGCCGTTCCAGGCCACAATTTTTGAACGTTTTCGGCACTAAATACCCCTTGGCAATCTCTAGCTTTTCACGCTCGGTGTAGCCAGGAAACTCAATGATTTCCATTCGATCCCGCAAGGCTGGTGGAATAGTGTCGAGCATGTTGGCCGTGGTAATAAACAAAACATCTGAGAGATCAAATGGAACTTCTAAATAATGATCAGAAAACTCAGAATTTTGCTCGGGATCGAGCGCTTCCAAAAGAGCGGCTGAAGGATCACCCCGAAAATCCGCACCAATCTTATCTATTTCATCCAACATGAATACTGGATTTTTAGTTCCGGCTGTGGCAATACCTTGAATAATTCTTCCTGGCAGTGCACCAACATACGTTCGACGATGACCACGAATTTCAGCCTCATCATGCACTCCACCTAAACTAACTCTTAAAAACTTGCGGCCAAGTGACCTGGCGATAGACTTACCCAGAGAAGTCTTACCTGTGCCTGGTGGACCAGCAAAACACATAATCGAACCACGCATCTTACCCACCAATTTTTGTACCGCCAAATACTCCAACACTCGCTCCTTGGGTTTATTTAAACCGTAATGATCCTCATTCAAAATTTTCTGTGCCTGCCTAAGATTAATTTTTGTTTCATCTTTTTTATTCCAAGGTAAATCACACAACCATTCTAAATATGTTCTTACATAAGAAGTCTCGGGACTAAAAGACGGCATAGCCTTCAGGCGCTGATACTCTTTAAGCGCCTTGCTTTTGATCATTTCCGGCAAGTCGGCAGCTTCAATCCGTCCAGGCAAATCATCATTATCGCTTTTGGCATTCATGTTTTCAAGTTCTTTTTCGATTGACTTCAGCTGTTCACGCAAAAAAAGTTCGCGTTGCATCTTATCAAGTTCCTTGCCGGTCTCCGCCTGAATCTTCGATGCTATTTGCATGATTTTAATTTGTCGACCCAACGCCCGGGCAACTAAGCCCAGTTTTTCCTCAATCTTAGTTGCTTCAAGAATACGCTGTTTCTCATTCACGTTAATTTCTACATTGGCAGCAATTAAGTCACTCAGCAACCAAGGTTCACTCATGTTTAAAATAACCAACAGGGCATCAAAAGATACATTGGCCCCCATATTTATCACGCGCCGAAACTGATTCAAAACACTATACATAAGTGCTTCGACATGCTCGTTTTTTTTGCTAACCGGCTCAATGTGAGGTTCGATAACTACTTTTAAGTACGGAGATTGGGCTACGGTTGATTTAATACGCACACGAACTAAACCTTCAACCAAAACTCTAACTGTCCCCTCATCTTGTTTTACTAATTCTCGCACTTTGGCGAGCGAACAAATATCATATACTTGGTTAACTTCTGGATCTTCGGTTTCTGGATCACGCTGAGCCGAAAGAACAATAACCCGATCATGGTTCATTGCCTCTTCCAATGCTTTCATTTAGCGCGAACGCCTAACCACAATAGGTAAAGCCACTCGTGGAAACACAACCGTGTCACGCAGAGGAATCAACGGTGCCTCACGTGTATTTTTTTTACCAAAATATTCCTGAATAAAACGTTGATTGTCCTTAGTTTGCATTTAATTAATGATTATCATACAACTCGATGAATGCTAGTTTCTAAATGAAGTGCTCTAAGAAAAAAAGCCAATGTCAACCAGTGCTAATATAAATCCCATGGCAGCTGTTACCCCAGCTATAATCCAAAAACGCATAACAATTTTCGGCTCCGACCAGCCAATTGCCTCAAAATGATGATGAATTGGGGTCGAATGAAATATCTTCTTGCTCCGCATCTTCTTAGATAGCGTCTGGACGATGACTGATAACGATTCGAGCACAAAAACGAAACCAATAACTGGCAAGAGTAGAGCGGTGTTGGTTAACATGGCGACAATTCCAAGCGTAACTCCCAAAGACATTGCGCCGGTATCCCCCATAAAAAATCTGGCTGGATTGATGTTAAACCACAGAAAAGCCATTAACGCACCGGCAATTACTCCACAGAAGGCCGCCAAATCAGTCCGACCTTGCATAAAGGCGATTGCACCATAAGCCACAAAACTAGAAAGAAGTATGCCGCCGGCCAGCCCATCTAAACCATCTGTCTCATTAACCGAAAAAGACGTAGACACAATCACTACGATAAAAGCCGGAATATACCACCAACCGATATTGAAATTACCTAAGAAAGGTACGCGGAATAAATCCCAGTCCAGTTTAAAATAAAACCAAAGCGCTCCAATTAAAGCGATGATCGCATAAGTTATTAACCGATGCCGCATCGTCAAACCACCACCGCGCGGACCGATGCGACGGACATTGAAATAATCGTCCACGAGTCCGACCAGTGCCGAAGCAACTAGCGCACCCAGCGGCAAGAGAGTCTGAGACCGGGACAGAAAATTAAACCAGGAAAAAAATGTTCCACCGATCAATTGATTGCCGAAATAAAAAAAGAGCGCCAAAACTAATACAGTCACCCAAATCAAAATACCGCCCATGGTCGGTGTGCCTGACTTATTACGGTGCAGACGCGAAAAAATTGGTGCAGATTTGGCGTCTCTAATCTGTTTACCGAGCCGGTGTCGATAAAGAAAATTGGTCAGTAGTGGTGTCCAAGTAACAGCGACCAAAAACGAGACTGTGGTTAGAAATAAAATTTTAATTAAGCCGTAAACTTCCATGATTTTTTATTATAATTAGTCGATTTTAAAATAATTGTCCGGAGTAAATATGGTCAGTTGCTCTGTGCTGCACCCGATGTCTTTACCTTAAAAAACTAACTTTGTCTAGCCATTGAGAAGCATCGCCATAACACCACCAATCATAAAAAATATCTGAAGTAAAATCGTCAGACTCATTAATAATAAGCCTAGATATTGATAACTCTTAACGAGTGCTCCGGACAGTAATCCGTTAATTACTATCACCGCCAGTCCTGCCCCTGGAAAAACAAAAATCTTCCACCAAACATCAATCCAGTCTATGCCTAAGGCTGCTGTATAGTGCAAACGAAGAAACTCCAGCGAACCTAAACGCGAGACAATAAACCACATAATCAACAACCAATGGGTCAGCAAAATAGACATAGCTACTGCCGTCAAAAATTCGGCTCGACGACTGTAAATCCCAAGCAACCGTTCCAATGGCTGACTACCAAACGTACGCACTAACATAACGATCAGTAAATTAAAGCTGGCTACTGCAGCTTCTAAAGCAAAAAATAGCATTGGTTGGACGGGGACGCAAGGGTAGGATGGCACTATCAGGCCACTTAAAATCATAATAAGTAGCAGAATGAAGCGGAAAATGATAAAAATAAAGCACTGGACAATTTTGACATTAAAAACTGTCTGATACTTTACAAGTTGCCCTGGTATGAAAACTCTTAAACACCTTGATGATTGGCTGATCAAAAATGCTCCAACTCCGCTAAAACAGAAGATTTTTTTTACTGAAAATCTTCAAGTTATGATTAAAAGCGGGTTGACTCTACCTGAAGCCCTGAACACACTCAGCTTGCAAGTCGAGTCTAGATATTTTCGTAAAAAAATTTCTCAAATAGAAAAAATAATTGACTCTGGCCGCTCTCTATCATCTGGCCTGGCCAAATTCCCAAAAACTTTTTCGAAATTCGATTGTAATCTAATTGAAGCTGGAGAAATTTCTGACTCTTTAGAAGAATCGCTGGCTGAGCTAACTGCTTGTCTAAAGACAGATCACGAGTTGCGATCTAAAATTCAAAGCATTACAACTTACCCGCTAATAATTTTGGTGACCATATTTGGTGTATCGATCGGACTGATCGCTTTTGTTTTGCCGAAACTGCTTAGTCTCAGTAAAAATCTTGATCAAATAAAATCTCTCCCTTTAATTACCCGTGTCTTAATTGCCGGTAATAATTTCAGCCAACACCATGGCTTGTTTATAATATTGATTCTGACAATTTTAATCGCTGGTATTGTCTATTTAACCAGTTCCCCGTCTGGTCAACGACGATCACACTACGTTTTATTGCGTTGTCCGATTATTGGACTACTGATTGAAAAAATAAATTTAGCTCGCTTAACCCGAATATTCTCCAGCTTGCTACGAATGAATCTGCCAACCATAAAAGCGTTAAATATTACCGCCAGCGCAATCAATAATGCCCGCTACAAACAAGCTCTAAATAAAATAGAAAAAGATATCAAAAAGGGAATCTCTTTGGCTGAAAGCTTTTCTTCGTCTGAAGGAAAATTTCCACCTCTACTGGTACAGCTTGTATCAGTCGGCGAACAATCAAAAAAGTTGGAAGAATTGTTAGCCAACCTGGCTGACAGTTATGAGCGGCAAATAAGCAACAGCTTGGGTGATCTAGCGGCTATTATCGAACTTGTTCTAATTTTAATTTTGATTACCTGGATGGGTGGGGTAGCTCTGGCAATTATTGCGCCAATGGTTGCTTTGACTTGAAATAATTACCGGATCGTAGTGGCGAAGTTTAAAATTAAAAATTTAGACAAAATTTCCCCGGATTGTGTCCGGGGTTTTGATTGCTACTTAACAAAATAAATATGTGGTGTGCCTAAAGATCAGCTCTCAAACCAGGGTCGATAGAATTTGCAAAACTGATTGCACCTCTTTTTGTGTATTAAATCTTCCTAAAGACAATCGTAAGCCGCCGTGTCGAGCTATCTGACTGGAACAAATTTCTTGCAAAACCGAAGCACTCTTTCTGGTTCCGGCATCACAAGCCGAGCCGGATGACACAGCTATCCCGGCCGCATCCAATTTTAAAGTTAATATCTCGCCGGATAATTTTGTCGAAGCGACATAAAGAATACCCGGGACAGAACGGGCGGTGTCTCCAATAACGACCAGTTCGGATTGTTCTCTTAGTCCGGTGCGTAGTCGTTGGGTTAAATCGACCACCTTCGCACGATCAACGGAACGCTCGGCCAACAAATTTGTGGCCGCCTGACCCAAGCCAACGATACCGGCCACATTCTCAGTACCAGCTCGCCAACCAGCTTCCTGCTCTCCACCAATTATTAATGGAGCTAATTCCAGATCACTACGAATATAAACTGCCCCCACTCCCCGAGGGCCATAAATCTTATGCCCAGATAGAGTAAGAATATCCACGCCGAATTCTCGTGGCTTAACGGACTCGGTTCGTAATGCCTGAACTGCATCCGACATAAAAACTAACGGCAATCCATTCGATCCTCGTTCTTGACGTATTGCTGAGATCAAACGACCAATCTCGGCGATTGGTTGCAACGATCCAATAATGTTGTTAGCCCACATAACACAAACCATTGCTGTTGAGTCTCGCAGCAAATTACCAACTCGTTTGATATCAACCACACCATCACCATCAACTGGCAGCTTATCAATTATTACCCCCAGCTCAGCCTCCAATCGCCCCAAGTTAACACGAACTGATGAATGCTCGATCGCTGAAACCAATAAACGCAATTCCCGATCTGAACCATAAAGTTCACGTAGACGCCGAAAATAACCCAACAAGACGGTGTTATTTCCCTCCGTGGCACCAGAAGTAAAAAAGACATCATTTGCCGGAACATCAATTAGTTTAGCCACCGCCGACCGAGCGTCATCGAGTGCGATCCGCAGTTTTCGTCCAAAGGCATGAACCGATGACGGATTACCGGTCCAAGCCAAAACTTCCACCAAAGCTTCATGAACTCGTGGATCCATAGGATTAGACGCGGCGTAATCTAAATAAATCATTGAGATCGATTGATATTATTTAATCAGCTCGACCGATTTAACTGCTGGCACCATTTCTTTAAGTGTCTTCTCTATCCCCTGCTTTAAAGTCTGCTGAGCGAAAGGACAAGTGGCACAATGTCCCGTAAATCGAACCTGCAATACCCCAGTCTTTTCCTCAAATGAAACGACTTCCACATCACCACCATCTTGTTGTAACCCTGGTCGAATTTTTTCCAAAGCTTGATTAATGTCTATCATAAATTTTTGGTTAATAAACCGTGGCTTATTTTGCCAGGTTAAAAAAGGCTGGTCAAGATTCAGATAAGTAAATTAAAAAAATCTTTTTAAGCCTGACAAATTACTTGAGTACAAAAAAACCGTCCACAAGGACGGCTCTAATGATTTGCTGGAGAACTTAAAACGAACTTCACGGGCAAATCACATTAATCATGTCTGACTTCTTATTTTTTGCCATCATAGGGCCGGAGCGGTTCAGAACCCAAGTCCTCTACACTCAGTGGCACCGTGCCCTGCTCACAAACGTATTGCCCTTCTGGTAGACAAGGCAAACCGACAATGCTGGCAATATCTTGAGTCCAGTATGGCAACCGACCGATAGCGTGATAACGAACTGCCAGCCCGAAACCATGACCGGATCGAGCGATGCTCACACCATTCATCTGTACCACGGTGCCGTCAGATAATACTGCCAGACTTAACGCCGGAAATTCCTGCTTAAAACACTCCTTGCAGCGACGGCAAAGCTCTTGGGTTGCACCTTCACAATTTCCACATGTCATGCCATTCTCCTGTGGTAATTACCGCTGCCAAAGAACCTTTTTTAGGTTGCCTTTTCATGGAAAAATAGTCAATTTAAACAGGGTGGCAAAATTTGATTATTTTCTATTGACAAGCTTAATAGATTCCGGTAATCTGATCAGCGCATACCTAAAGATTGGCTATAATATGGCACATAAAAAAGCATCGGGCTCCACAAGACTGGGCCGCGATTCACAAGCGCAACGCCTAGGCGTTAAACTCTACGAAGGACAGGTCGCTAAAAGTGGCGCTATTATTATTCGTCAACGCGGAACCAAATTTCGCGCCGGAGAAAACGTGAAACGTGGCAATGATGATACTCTCTTCGCGACTTGCGCTGGTATAGTTAGCTTTAACAAGAAGAAAGTCCGAAAATTCAATAATCATCTGGAGCAAACAACGTTTGTATCGGTCACCCCGACCGTGTAACTAGATAAGTAAAAAACCACCGGCCTTGCCGGTGGCTTTTATCTTGCGGGCTACGCCCGCTTGGACTTCAGAACCCTAGCGATCAACGACATCTGCAATGCTTCCGTGTGATGAACGTGTTGGTTCTCGACGTACTTCCTGACGGCCATCTCGCTCACACCGACGGTAGAAACGAAGTAGCCGCGTTCCCATAGTGGGCCCGACGGAAGTTTCTTGGTCTTTTTTCGCAACCAGGCCGACGACTTGCCTTTTATCACCTGCGTAGCGTATGCCACCGAGTGCTTGGGCGGTATCTCCACATACAAATGAACGTGGTCGTCGCCCACGTGCCAGGCGTAAATTGTGAACCCCTTCCATCGACACACCATCTTGAATATGCGCTTCAGCTCTGCTTTGATGAACCTGTCAGCTAGAACACCTCCTCTCCACTTGGGGGTCCACACCAAGTGGTACTTGCAGGTGTACGTACAGTGACTCTGAGTCCTATACAATCGTGCGTTCGACACTGTTATCACCTCCTTTCTCTGGGGGTGATTTCAGTTAACTGACCAACTCGCTACGCGTCAAACGCACACACCAGCTAACGCTGGTGGTTTATTTTTTTAAAAACAAACCGTCCGGTGAATGCCGGACGGTTTTGGTTATACAAACGCAAGCCCAGAGAATTATTTTTTCCGACGAACTGCTCGGTGTTTCTTTTTTGTTGAGACGAAACTGCTGGCTGCAGCTTTTATAAATGCCATAAAAAGTGGATGAGGTGCCAGTGGTCGTGACTTGAATTCCGGATGAAACTGCGTTCCGACAAAAAATGGATGATCTTTAATTTCGATGATCTCAACCAACATACCGTCCGGTGATGTTCCGGCAATTATTAGACCGGCGTCGCGCAAACGCTCACGATAAGCATTGTTTAATTCATAACGATGGCGATGACGTTCACTGATCTCTGATTTTCCATAAGCACGTCGGGTTATTGAACCGGCGGCCAGTGTGCAATCATAAGCACCGAGTCGCATCGAACCGCCGTATTTTTTCTCTCGAATTAATCTCTCTTGTCCGGGCATGGTATGAATCACCAAATGATTGGCGGTCGGATCAATTTCCTCGGTATTAGCGTTTCTAAGACCAGCGATATGACGGGCAAATTCAACCGTCGCCAACTGCATACCATAACAAAGACCAAAATAGGGAATCTTATTCTCGCGCACGTATTTAATCGCCCGAATTTTACCCTCAACTCCACGACTGCCAAACCCACCGGGAATAATAATGCCGTCAAACTTGGACAGCATCTTAACGTTGGCTGGGCGCTGCTCAAAATCCTCAGCGTTAATCCATTCGATAATCGGTTTCAATCCCTGTTTCCAGGCGGCGTGTTTTACAGCTTCAATAACTGAAATATAAGAATCGGACAAGGTAAATTCACCCGAGGCAAAATACTTACCAACCAAGCCAATGTGGACCTCTCGCTCCGCCTTCCCGAGGCTATCAACAAAATGCGACCAGACGCCTAAATCATGACGCCTGGCTCGCAAGCCAAATCGCTTTAAAATTTTTCTCCCCAAACCCTCGGCTTCAAAATTTATTGGCACTTTATAAATCGAATCAACGTCCGGTGCTGATATCACCTCGTCTTCACTAATGTTGCAAAAAATTGATAATTTACGCCGTCGTGGTCCATCCAAAGGACGCTCAGCTCGAGCCAAAATAAAATCTGGTTGAATGCCAGCCGAGTTAACCGTTCGCACCGCATACTGTGTGGGTTTAGTTTTCATCTCACCAGTATTCTTTGGAATCGGCAGATAGCTTACCAAAAAGAACATCACATCTTTGGGTCGCTCCAATTTCATCATACGCGCCGCCTCCAAGAATAAAATATTCTGATATTCCCCGACCGTGCCACCAATTTCAATCATCGTAAAATCGGCCTTAGCGCGCCGTTGAGCTTCTTTAATCCGCCGAATAATCTCTTCCGGCACATGGGGCACCACCTCAACACATCGACCGCCATATTCAAGATTGCGCTCTTTGGCAATAACCGTCTGATACACACGACCAGTAGTCATGTAATTCACCGAATTAATATCGATGTTCAGAAACCGTTCATAATTGCCGATGTCCTGATCGGTCTCATCACCGTCGTCAGTCACGAATACTTCACCATGCTCAACTGGATTCATGGTGCCAGCATCCACATTAATGTAAGGATCGACCTTAATGGCGGTCACGCTGTAACCATAACTCTGGAGAATCCGGCCGATGGACGCTGTGGCCGCACCTTTGCCGACGCCGCTCATCACGCCGCCAATAACGAAAATGTATTTGGGTGGCATAGCTATCGGAAAATTATTTGGTAAAAATCAAAATAGTTTAAAATTTATGCCTTAGCCCGAACCTGAATTCTAATTTCCGTGGCTATTTCTTTTGAGACAAACACCTTGAAGCTGTAATCGCCCGGTCTTTTAATTGGCTCGGCTAATTCGACTCGAAAAATTTCTGGACCGGCCTTTTTTATCTGAGCGGCAATACGATCGACAGTGACAGCTGAATACAATCGACCAGAGGCTGCGGCCGGTTCAACAAATTCCAATTGCAAACCTCGAATAATTTTGGCATCGCGTTTGGCCTGAATTCTCTGCCGTTTTTCCCGACGCTCCGCATACTGATCAGCGCGCGCTAAAGATTGTTCTGCCACCAGTGTTGCAACAACAGCTAATTTTTGTGGCAGTAAATAATTTCGGGCGTGTCCATCATTTACCTCTTTAATTTCACCTTTTTTACCGACGTTCTTAATATCTCTAAGCAGAATGACTTTCATATTAATGAAGCTAGTGAGTGGAAAAATTTGAAAACCGAGAACAGGCGAGAGGATCTCCACAAAGACTCTTTCCAAACTGTAATTAATTGCTAACCACTCTTCTTCGGTTCGCTGGTATTCGATTTGTATCGATCCAATATTTTAACTGCTCGATCGATAATCGGTTTAACATCAGCATAACTCGAAGTGGATTTTAATCGGCCGGTCGACACCCAGATAATTCGCCGAATCTTCTCTTTTTTCTGTGGTTTGCCTCGCTGACCAGCTGGAGCCTCCAACAGAAAAAGGTGCACATGCTTATGCACCAGCATACCACGGGTGGCCGATCGATATTGATCATGAAACCAAAAATCAATTTTTCCTAATCTGGCTCGTACCTGCAAGTTATTCAGCCCCATCTCTTCCATTGTTTCTCTAACAGCAGCCTGTTGAATTGTCTCGCCGGGTTCAACATGTCCTTTGGCAAAAGCCCACTTACCAAAAGGATCCAATAATAATGCGACACGCACCCCCTTCGGAGTGCGTCTGAAGACAATCCCGCCGGCCGAAATTTCGACCCGGGTTTTGTTCTTAATCGCTTTCGACGCTAATTTCTCAGCCGGCTTACCAGACTTCGGCTGTTTGGAGTTAGGCCGTGCTTGACGTGATTTGCGTAACGAACCACCTTTTATGTTATTCATTGCCGCCATAAACACTAATCATCGGTCTAAATTTACTTTAAAACTTCAACTGCCCTCTCCATTTGTGGATCACGATCGTGATTAAAATCTTCCATGGTTAATTCAACTATTTCATCCGGTGTAATACCCTCTTGTTCAATAGAACGACCAGCTGGCGTAAGCCACAATGCAATGGTCAGTTTAAGTGCCGAACCGTCGTCAAACTCAACATAATCCTGAACTGAACCCTTACCAAAAGTTTGTTCTCCAATAATGGTCGCCAGCCTGTAATGCTGCAACGCACCAGCAACAATTTCTGAGGCCGAAGCTGAACCGCTATTAACCAAAACCACTGTTGGCAAATCCGTTAATCGCGCATTGCCGTCGGATAAATAATTGCGAACCGAACCATCGCTGAATTTTTCCTGCACTACTACATCGTGCTGAATCCACTCACCAGCCACATCAATAGCCGTGTCCAAAAAACCTCCGGGATTATTTCGCAAATCCAAAATCAATCCATTGGGATTTTCAATGAGGATCGATTGAACTGCTTCCTCAAACATGGGTCTGGTCTGCTCATTGAAATGATAAATTTCAACAACTGCCAATCGAGCGGTGCCATAATCCTCTAATCGCCAACGCACGGGATCAACCGAAATCGTACTTCTGATAATTGGTATCTCTTGCGCTTCCTGATCGCCGCGTCCAATGAGTAATTTAACCTCGGTTCCTTTTGGTCCGCGAATACGCCGCACGGCTTCATCAGTAGACATGCCATAGGTATCCGTACCGTCAATCGCCAAAATGGCATCACTAGCCATAAGTCCGGCCCGTTCAGCCGGTGTATCAGGTAGCGGGGCAATAATTCTTAATTGATCTTTTTTAATTCCTATTTCAGCACCGATTCCTTCAAAGGTTCCGGATAATTCAGACTGAAACATTTCAGCAAATTTCGGATCTAAAAACACCGAGTAAGGATCGTCCAGTGAACCCACCAAGCCGGCCACCGCACCGTAAAATAAATCAACTTCATTAACCGGCTGTTTAACATAACGACTGCGAATTATTTTCCAGATTTCCCAAAAACGGTTGAAATCAATCTCACTGCTAACATTATTCGGTTTCTGTGCCTCGATATTAACTATTTGAGTCGGTGCTGCGTTCTGTTTTTGATTTTGGGGACGCAACTCACCTACTCCAACCCCAACCACAAAGGCAGCTATAATCAAGGCCATTATTATTACTCTAATCGAATAATGACGTGATTTTGATTTGGTTGTTGTGCTGTCTGGTTGTTCGTTGTGTTCTTCCATAAATAGATTGAATATCGATAATCGAAAGTAAGAATATCAGTCGCCAGGCGTCGGGTCAAAACGATTTTTTTACGAATAAACAAAAAACAACCAACGCCAGTCTGATAATATCGCTTATTTTACTTTAAAATAATGTCCGCCGGCCAGATTTATACTCGTTGAATGTCTGCTCCTATGGCGCGCAAGCGCTCATCAAAACGTTCATATCCCCGATCAATAACCTCGGCATTATGCAGAATAGTTTCACCAGTTGAAACTAAGCCAGCAATCACCAAGGTGGCTCCGGCCCGCAAATCCAAACCACGAATCTCCCGACCGTAAAGCGGCGTTGGGCCAGTGATCACCACCCGATGTGGGTCACAAATCGTGGCGTTAGCTCCCATTTTTATAAGTTCATTGATATAACCAAGTCGTCCTTCATACATCGGATCATGAATCAATGATGTACCAGAACACTTGGTAGCCAATACACCAAACGGCGATTGCAAATCGGTCGGGAAACCAGGGTACGGCATGGTCTGCAACTTGAAAGCATGTAACTGACCAGTTGAAGTTACGACCAGAGTATCTCCCTTCAGTTCAAAATTAACACCGGCGCGCTTTAGCGTTAATAAAATTATATCGAGATGTTCCGGTACCACTCCCCTGATGTTCAGGGTGCCTTTGGTTAGCGCTCCTAATACCGCCAATGTACCAGCTTCAATCTGATCAGGAATAATACGATGTCTTGTACCATGCAATTTCTCCACTCCTTCTATTGCTAGTGTGTGTGTACCTAAACCACTGATCCTGGCTCCAGCCGCATTCAAAAACTGACATAAATTTTCAACATGCGGTTCAGCTGCGGCCAATTTAATGATCGTCGTGCCCTGAGCAGTAACGGCCGCCATCAGCGCATTTTCCGTGGCGGTGACCGAAAATTCTGGTAAAATAATCGTAGCCCCGGACAAATTAGTGGCGGTTAATCTGATGGCTCCATCACCGCAATCTTCAATCGTAGCCCCTAATTGTTTAAGCGCGTGCAAATGAGTATCGA
>JAHJAU010000084.1 GCA_018813785.1 Patescibacteria group bacterium
CTTCGCTCACACCGCGGACTGTCGAAACATCAGCGACTGGCGTTGGTGTGCTGGTATCTACATTTCAGGCTGAAAAAACCAACACGAAATCATGCATAGCTCATAAATGAAATTGCTCAATACTGCTATTGGGGTCAGGGCTTTAACTTATACTATAGATTAAAGCCCTGACCCCAAATCACAAAAGCGACTCATAACTGAGTCGCTTTTGTTCGAAGGATAATGCCCTATCGATCGCCCCGTTGTTATCGGCCGGTGAGTCACACGATAAGAAATTGTCCTGGCGGAGGGAGGGAGATTCGAACTCCCGAGAGCTTGCACCCTACCCGCTTTCCAAGCGGGCGCACTAGACCACTATGCGATCCCTCCGCAATGGTAGTGGCGTGTCGAATTGTAACCGCTTCAAATCCTCAAGGCAAGAGGAGTTTATCCCGAATAGCAAGATTATATTTAGTGCACTGATCGTTAAGATCTCAATTCACCTTCCAAACATGAACCAATGGCCGATCCTCATCCACCAATGGTTCAAACAGATATAAGAAACCATGAGCCCGGTCAAAAGCTATGGCTCCTACGCGGAACATCTGCTGGTCTGACTGATGATTCCATAGGTAAGGTGTCAAATCCAACGTGGCGTAGGGTTGTGGTTCCCAGGGTTGCTTGGTGCCACTCGCCACCGCGGCCAAATCCGCCGGGTTGTAAAAAAGCAACTGACCAATCATTCGAGTGCTCCACCAACCCCGTTGCAACGCACACTCCATACATGCCCCATTAATATCTCCGTACCAATAATTACCCAACCCTTTGGTACCGGCGAATACCACCGCCGCTTTGTTACCAGTAGTCAGCCACGATGCGCCGGTCCAGGTATCCGTATGATGATAATTGTTCATGGTGTGCGCCGAGCTGTTAAACAAGGTGTCGCTTTCATACGAAGTCTGATACTGCAGTAGCGTAACCGGTTGAATATGTGTCCCCCGGGCCGGTGGATTGCCATAATCCCAGGGCGCGATCGCGTACAAGGACGGTCCCTGACCAGACCAGCCACCATCGCGATAGCGACCGGTTGCCAGCAATCGCCCGCCGGCATAGGTCGTTGCCCAATTAGTCGGAATATCAAACATGTAGTCATTCACGCTGTAAATGTTCTCGCCATCCACCCACCAGGCACCTTTGGTGTTCGTTAAATTCAGATCGCACCAGGCATGTGAAGGAATCAACTGTTCGGAACCTTCTTCCTGAAAATGCTGACCAAAGGCCAGGTATAATTTGCCGGAAGTCTGACTGCCCTGAGCTGGCAAATAGGCCAGAGCCACGCGAATGATTTCGTTGAGCGGATTAAACAAACCACCCCGTACATCAGTAAACGGTCGCAGGGTGGTCGCCCGATTTAGCTCGGCCAGATTGCGCGTGGCAGAAACACGCGGCGCTGGAATGCTGATTTCTGACACATTCATATTCCAAGCATGACCGGTGCCGTACAACGAGCCCGGATAACCATCGCCTGAGCCGGACGCATCGCCTTCCGGATAGTAGGTCATGGCATCACCTCCCCATTCCCAGCCCATACCGTCCGGAGAAGCTGGTAAGCGAAAAATCCCACGATATTCGAGATCAGCCGGTTGAATGAGTGCAGTGCTTATATTGGTGCTGCCTGAAGAAGACGAGGATGATGAGGATGATGAACCACTGCCGCCAGACGAAGATGAACCACTGCCGCCAGACGAAGATGAACCACTGCCGCCAGACGAAGATGAGCCAGTGCCGCCAGACGAAGATGCTGGTGAGGCGGTTAAACCTTTATCTTGTTGCACGGTCGTTGTGCCAGCCAAAACCGTCACTGAATTAAAATCCGTACCAGAGTCAATCGGCCGACTCTCATCCACCCGATAGTTAACAAAAAATTCATCCGGTACATCGTGTACTTTGTAGCGCCAGTTATCACCGTACATGGAACGGGCTGCTGCTTCGCTCCGCACCCAGCGCAAAACTCCACCCCGTTCAACCGCATAAACGTACGGCGAGGTGGTGATCTTCACTAACAGCTTGCCCGGTCGATAAGTTACGTTGCCGCCAATCGGTATCTGCGCCAGCAAACCCGGCGAGATCGTCAGTAAATCAGAAAAATCATCATACCAGGTGTAAAAAGTTTTCTCGTTCGGAAAAACATAACGCCGGCCACCGGAATAATAATAAACCGCGGCGTAAGAGCTGGATTTAATCAACTTGCCGTCCGGAATCTCACTGATGTTATTAATCGCGCCGACCGGCGTTAAATTCATCAGTAAGACTAAACCCGCAACTAAAATCGTTAATCTAACTTTCATATTTATTTTGCTAATAATATAGAAACTTTTACAGCTTAATTTTAAGCTTTTTCCCGAACGGACTCAAGCCAGGTTGATTGTAGTTCGGCGAAATTACCGCCAATCAGGGCGGTACGAATCTCTTGCATTAGCCGGGTCATAAAAGCGATATTGTGCACTGAAACCAAAGTGTGACCGAGCATCTCACCGGATTTCTGCAGATGACGAATATACGAACGAGAAAAACGAGTACAGGTTGGACAACTGCAATTTTCATCCAATGGTCGCGAATCATTCAACATCGAACCGTTAATCTGCATTCGCCAGTGATTGCCAATATGGCCGCCTGATTCTGATCGAATCAAAGCAATCCCCATTCGTGCCAAACGAGTCGGCAAAATACAATCAAATAAATCAACGCCACGAGCGACTGCTGCGAAAATATCTTCAATCGATCCAATGCCCAGTAAATGACGCGGTTTATTTTCCGGTAAAATTTCGTTGGACCACTCAAGTACACGCAACATATCCAACTTGGATTTACCCAGTGATCCACCGATAGCGTACGCGTCAAACGGCAGCTGTCCCAAAAACTTAGCTGACTCGATTCGCAAATCTTGATACTCACCACCTTGCACAATACCTACCAAAGCCTGATCCGTTGTTCGTGCCGCTAAACAGCGCTCGGCCCAGCGATGTGTTCGAGCCAGCGCATTTTTTGTGTATTCATAACTAGCCACCGGCGAAGTACACTCATCCAGCACTAAAATCATGTCCGCTCCTAATTTTTCCTGAATCTGAATTGATTTTTCCGGTGTTAATTTCAGTGGCTGGCCATCAAGATGAGAACGAAAGATAACACCGTCTTCATCAATCCGGGCCAGTTTTGGCCGCAGTGGTTTACGCTTCTTGAACCAATCACGATCAGCAAAATTATCGATCAATTTACCGACACCGTGTTCTAGCGCATAGCCAAGAGAAAAAGCCTGAAATCCACCACTATCAGTAACCATCGGTCCAGCCCAACCCATAAAATT
This sequence comes from Patescibacteria group bacterium, assembly GCA_018813785.1. Lineage (GTDB taxonomy): Bacteria > Patescibacteriota > Patescibacteriia > SG8-24 > SG8-24 > JAHJAU01. The sequence continues at coordinate 3,344 of JAHJAU010000084.1, forward strand.
ATGCAAACCACCCTGACCAGCCACGACATTTTCACCGGGGCGTAACCAAAGATGATAAGTGTTGGCCAGTGTAATCTGAACGCCGATGCGTTTTAAATCAGCTGGATCAACCGCCTTAACCGTGGCTCGCGTTCCGACAACGATAAATTCCGGGGTTTGAACCACCCCGTGTTTTAATTTCAACGTTCCCGCTCGCGCCATGGATCGCGAGTCTCGAGCTAATAAATTGAATTCCAGCTGACTCATACGTTTTATTTATTACGACTTGCCCGGCAAAAAACGGTGACAATTTAATACGCTGTGGTAAGAGTGCGATGATGTGGCACAGTTAACTCACCCAACCGAACCCGCTCCTCCCAAATTAAATAATCAATCTCACGAGCTGACTGCTGCTGGCCGGATTTAGCCACGAGCGATCGAAGCAATTCTATGGTTTGAATGGTGTTTGCCCGAATTTCAACTTCAGCCTGACAACCCTCCGGTAAAATTTCTCCAGCAGCTATGCGCTGATCCAGCTCAGCCGAATAAACCAACACACCCCGAGCTCGCAAAAACTGTGGCAAGCGATAATCCGCGAAACAAGTTAATTCGTCTAATCCGGTTAGTTGTCCCAGACCGCGATTGCCAAACAACATTGCCAGATCAGAAACAAATATCTGCGCGCGTTTTAATACGGGAAAACGTTGACCTTGATAAGAGCGTTCGTCGCGATAAGCCACAAACTCACGTTGAACCAAACGAACCACATCTGGCGCGTGACAATTCGCCTCAGTCAAAATGTTTATGGCCTGACCGTGAAATCGTTCGGTCAACACTTGGCCGATATTTTGGATGTTGGTCAAGCGCTGTTCCAATAGTGGCACTTGTCCGGAAGACGTCCGAAATATATCTTTAAAATCTTCCGGGGTTAAGGTCTGCAAATAATCTGCTCGCCACAAAGGAATCCCCTCTTCGAAAGCCCGCCTCAAGGCTACGGCCACAGCTCGATATCTGCTGTCCCGACCAAACTCCTGGCCTTTATACTCGACAGTGAAATCCGTCGGCCAGAAACAGAAATTTATTGCGTCCAGCACCAGCATGTACGTAATTGTTTTTTCACTGCCATCGAAAAAATGTACTGGATCTTTCTCGGGTCCAGCCGGATCTCCAGCTAAATAAGCGGCCAACCAAACCGGCGGATTGATCAACTTCAAATCAGCCGCCAGTCGCTCCAGACCAGCGGAATCAATTCGTACTTGCTGACTTTGTTCGGCCACCATTGCGGCGGCTCGACGAATTTCTTGCATAGAGTTGGAGCCTTACTTTAACGCAAAAAGCATTAATTCAACAACTTGGCATAAATTATAGCTAATCTTAGCCAAAAATCTATCAAAGAATCCGGCCTGCCGACCGGACTTTTAAACTATTTACCGCTGGCTGTTTACTCACACTGAACCGGCACGGCCAGTCATGACCCGAATTATCTCTCCCCCATGTAGCGCAAGGCGTCGGCAATTATCATTTTATCAGTCATAAGTTCAATTGGTGCCCGATCATCAGTGAGCACTTGTTGCCCAGAATCAAACATAATGCGCCGCACTGCTAATAATGACTCGGCCACATCACCATAATTCTCGGGTAGTCGGCTGGCCGCAGATAAATAATCCAGCGGCTGATCTGAAGCGACGACCAACCAATTCCAGGTGCTCCCAGCTTTGGTCATATAAACAAACGGAAAAACACTGGCCGCAGTATTAGTGATAGCCTGAAGCAAAGCTGAATCTTCCTGGGGTGCGTTGACATTCATCGCTGTCAAACCACCCACGGTCAAATTATCTCTGACTGAACTAAAAAATTCTTCGGTTACCATGTGTGGCGGAATATATAATTGAGTGCTATAGGCATCAATAATGATTACATCAAACGGATCCTGTGTCCTGGCCAAAAAAGTCCGGCCGTCTTCATTAACTATTTGAATTGGTAATTCGTCGATTGCAAAAAACCGCCGCGCGGTATCGATAACACTGGGGTCGACTTCCACTCCGACAATGTCGGGAGTTAAATCTTTCGGATAGGTAGTCAAATATTGTCTGATAAGAGAACCACCAGCCAAACCCAGCACGGCAGTTCGCCAATGCTGATCGGTCTCATTAAGCAATAAAGGCACCGCCGCCAGATGATCATAGTACATGTCAGTTCGTTGACGAGTTGGAAACCAGACTGATTGCGTACCCGAACCATCATTGAATATCAAATAACGATCCGAACCATATTCTTCGACGCGGATAAGTTGGTACGGTGATTCTTTTTCATACACCACTCTCTCTGGACGATCATAGCCCTGAATCAATAGCGCAAAAAAAACTACGATTAAAATCGCCAACGAAACCGCGCGCATCTTTCCCCGAATAACCAACAAACCCAGAATGGCCAGCACACCAGCAATAGACATCATGGTAATCCGAACACCAAACTGTGGTACCAATACCAAAGATGGCAGAAGTGTACCGATCACACTTCCGCCAGTCGACACGGCAAAATAACGTCCAGCCGCACCACCCACATCACTCATCTCTGCCGACCACAACTTCATCATCAACGGACTCGACATGGCCAGAATAAATACCGGCAGGGCAAAAACTGCCACGGACATCACCAATGAACCTAAAAATAACGCTGCTGCTGCACCGCCAAAATTGCTCAATAAAGCCGGCAGGGAGCCCGCCAAATCGCGCGACCCCCATAAACCGATCAACAACAAAATAGCTGAACTGCAAAGCAACAGACCAAGCGGCTTCAATCCACTGACTGCCTGCGTGGCAAAACGACCACCAAACCAATAACCAAGCGACATCGATAATAAAACGGTTACAATGAGCGCGGTCCAGACAAAAAAAGACGCGCCAAAATGTGGCGCCAATACTCGCGAAGCGGTCATCTCTACCGCCATCACCGAGCCTCCAACAACAAAAGCCGCGGTTGGTAGATAAAATCGAATTATCGGATGAGAGGTGTTTTTATTTAAATTCATAAATCATCAGTCTGATCGATTGATCCGCCACAAGTAAATACCTAAAACGATCAAAATTACCGCTCCGTATTGAGCTGGGGTTAAATAATAAAAACGAACATCCGATAGTATCAGATCCCAGGCTCGGAAAAAACCCAGAACGAATCTGGTTAGACCATAAACAACTAACAGTAGCGGTAAATAGCGCCACTTGGTTTCTCCGGGTTGCCAACCCCGCCATTTCAACACCGCAAACACCGCGAACATCAAGAAACCAAACAAAGCCAGTAACAAACCATGATCCAGTCGAGATCCATCGGGGAAAGCTACGGCAAAAAAGATCGAACTGCGCACACCGGGATGATCATGAATAAAAAAGCACCCGAGACGACCTAAACCGTAGCCCAAGGGCAGAGCGTAGGCGGCAATTTCTGCATATGGCTGGAGACTAATTTTTTGTCGTCGAACAAAAAGCCAAATTCCCAAGGCTGCGCCAAAGTAACCACCAAAACTAGACAGACCAGCTTCCCAAACCCGAAACACAAACCAAGGATTGCCTGAAAACGTCGGCCAATCATAAAAAAGGACGTAACCTAACCGGCCAAATATTAAAGCTGGAATTAGTGCCCAGACTGCTAAATCCAGCAATATTTCCGGATTTAATTTACGCTGTTTGGCCAAATGTTGAGCTAAAAGCAAGGCAACTAATATGCCACTGGCCACCATTAACCCCCAGACTTTAATTTCCAACGGTCCTAAGGGCAGGACGGTCAATTTAAAATAAGGAATCATGGACGTCTTTTAATTAAAAAGAATAACCATAGAACGACGACGCTTGCTACCATAAATCCCAGACTACCCAATGATATTCCGAAGGCCGAAGCTTTGATATCGAGCCGCAACACCACAGCTGAAGAAATCAACAAGGCCACGGCCAACAAAGCCAACACCCGAACATCATTCTGGCGGTCAAATTCTTTTTTAAGATCGCGTAATTCCTGCAAATTCAATTTAACACCAATCTCGCCTCGATTCAGACGTTCCAATAAAGTCTGAGTTTGTTCCGGTAAATGCCGTAGCAAGTATAAATTATCAAAAGCGGTAGTTTTAAGATCAGCTACCAACCGGGCTGGATTCAATTCTTCTTTAACTACTTCAGCCATCAGTGGTCGCAACTCTTCCTCTAAATTAATATCCGGCCATAAGCGCAGACCGTTTCTTTCAATCGTTAAAAACGATTTGGCCAACAATATCAATTCGGCTGGAAATAATATGCCATACTGTGCTCCGGCCAATAACACTTGATAGAAAGCGCTGGCTAAACCTTTCTTTTCAGTGGGCTTATGCATGACACTGACTAAGATGGTTTGAACCTGACTTCGAAACGACTGGACATCAGCATCTTCTTCCTGCTCTGACACATCGAGTATGTGTTTGATGTAAATCTCTTCTTTGCGTTCGATGAAACTCATGAAGCAACTGATGAGTTCGATTCTGATCCGATCAGTCAGCCGGCCAACCTGGCCAAAATCATACAAACCAAGTCGTAATGGCTGACCAATTATTTCTTTTCCCCGGACTGACGAGCTGGGTGTGGCTGGCAAAACTACTAAATTTCCCGGGTGTGGATCAGCATGAAAAAAACCATCAACTAAAAACATTCGAAGACCGATTCGTAAACCAATTCTGGCCAGTTCATGTCGATCAACTTTCTGCTGATCTAAAGCCGCGAGGTCATCCACTTTGAAGCCCGACAAAAAGTCGGTCACCAAAACTGACCGACTCGAAAATTCCCAATAAACTTTTGGCACTACGACTTCTGGTAGTCGAGCAAAACTTTCACGGAACATGTCAGTATGCGCTCCCTCGATCTCAAAATCAATTTCTCGTAACGTCCAATCGGCAAACTCACGCACTAAACGCACCGGACGAAATCTCCGACTGACCGGGAAATGTTTGGCAAATAGCTGAGCTAGATAGGCCAAGATGTGAATGTCAGTTTGAACTATTTCTTCGATGCCCAGGCGTCGAACCTTTACCGCGACCGGTGTCCCGTCGCGCAAAGTAGCCCGGTGCACCTGAGCTAAAGAAGCGGCGGCGATAGGTTGCTCGTCAAAACTGGCAAAAATATTCTCGATCGGCATGCCTAACTCAGTCTCGATAATTTTTTCCGCCACACCAGGATTCATGATCGGCCCCTTGTCCTGTAGTTTGGAAAACTCTCTTGTATATTCTGGCGGCAAAATATCCGATCGAACACTCAATAACTGCCCCAATTTCATAAACGTCGGTCCGAGTCGTTCCATGGTACGACGTAAACGCACCTCCGGTGGGGTTTCAATAATCTTAACACCAACCACCTGCCCGCTGGCCCAAGCTTTTTTCTTCAGACTGAAAAAAAACCTGGCGCGAAAAGGCACCAGATATCGTAAATTCATCTCGTCTATTAAATAAGAAAAACCCTCCTCAAAGAGTACGGTCACCACCGTCCTGAATCTTTTAAGATTACCGACGGCGTTCCTGAACTTAGGGAAGGCTGATCTGCTCATATTGCACCAATCATTTTTAAAGTTTCACGAAAAGTCCGCACGGCTTTACGAGCAATAACCCGATCGAGCCTATAGCTGGCTTCGTGCACTAAACTATTGCGCACCCGATGGGCCCACCACACCTCTTGTAGTTTGGGATATTTATAAGTGGCGAACTTGAGCCTTTCACCCAGCGTCTCGCCGGGCATGGCTAAAACTTTCAAAGCATGATCAAGTAGTTTGTCAGCTTCGATAACCGCCAGTTTGGGACTCATTTCTCCCGGCGCATCAAGCAGGGCTTCAATCTCGCGCCACCGACGACGCATGGCTTCACGATCACCAACATCATACTGTCGAGCGGCCCACAAACGTTTTAAACTGACCAGAGTTAACCAAATCAATAGCACCACGACAAAAATCGCTGCACCAATCACGGCAAATTTAACAAAAGCGAATAAATCAAAAGTAACGGTCATAATAATCGAGATCAGCGATCAAAATTATTTTTTCTCTTTAGGCGAAGCTGACGGAATAAAAGAATCGAAACCTCCTTCAGCTTGTTCGTAATCAGCCGCGGCCGAAAGTATAGTTCGTTCATCAAAGTGGCGACCAATTAACTGAAAACCAACCGGCAAACCATCGACCAATCCGCAAGGCAAATTAATTGCTGGTAAGCCGGCCACATTTACCGAAACAGTGTAAATATCCTGCAAATACATAGCGAGTGGATCATCAGCCATCTCCCCCAATTTCCAGGCTACAGTCGGTGAACTTGGGGCTAAAATACAATCAACATCAGCCAACACTCGCGTAAAGTCATCAGAAATCAATTGCCGCACCTGTTGAGCCCTCCTGTAATAAGCATCGTAATAACCGGCCGACAACGCGTGAGTTCCAATAATAATTCGTCGTCGAACTTCCTGGCCGAAACCCTGACCTCGTGATTTTCGATAAGTATCCACTAAAGTTTCGCCGGGCACACGCAAGCCATAACGAACCCCGTCAAACCGAGCCAAATTCGCACTGACTTCGCACGGCATTATTATATAGTAGACCGCTAACGCATAATCTGAGTGCGGCAGACTAACCTCAACAATTTCTGCGCCTAATTCCTTAAATCGATCAACAGCTGAACGCACCGCCCGCTCCACGCCAGCCTCCATGCCAGAAACAAAATACTCCTTCGGTAAGCCGATCCGCAGACCCTTAACTGATCCGGTTAGCTTCGCCGGAATCTGCCACTTTTCTAACAAATCAACACTGGTCGAATCTTTCGGATCTCGATTTTCTATAATCCGCAATAATCCAGCCACATCTGCCACACTTCTCGATAACACACCAATTTGATCTAAACTCGAAGCCATGGCAATCAAACCATAACGGGAAACTCGCCCGTAAGTTGGTTTTATACCCACCGTGCCACACAAAGCCGCCGGTTGTCTGATTGAACCGCCGGTATCAGAACCTAAGGCGGCCGGAGCTGAGCCTTCGGCCACGGCGGCCGCTGATCCGCCGGATGAACCGCCGGGTACGCGTTCCAAATTCCAAGGATTTAATGTGGGGCCGTGACAAGACGACTCAGTTGATGAACCCATAGCGAACTCATCCAGGTTGGTTTTTCCTAAAATAACCAAACCCTTGGACTTGAGTCGTTGCACTACGGTTGCATCATACGGAGCAACGTAATTCTTCAAGATGTTAGAACCAGCCGTCGCTCGACACCCGGCCACCATAATATTGTCTTTAATGGCGATGGGCACACCATCAAATTCAGATAGACTACGACCAGCGGCGCGACGAGTATCGGATTCATCAGCTGCCTGCAAAGCCAAATCTTCGGCCAAATCAACATAAGCGTGGGTAGAATTCTGACCCTGTTTAGCCGCGGCCAAAAATGCCTGGGCTATTTCTTTTGCGCTCCATTCACCAGCCGTCAAACCCTGTGAAATTTTTTGACTCGTTAATGTTCTTGTATCCATAAAAGTCTACTCAAAAACAGCTTTAACTTTCAGCAAGTCACCCTCTTTTTCCGGAAAGGAAGCTATGATCTCGGAGCGTGTTTCAGTGTTGCAAATTTCTAAATCATCCTCACGCAATACATTAAACACAGGGATGCTATGACTCATTGGTTCGACTCCTTCAATATCGACTTCGGATAATTTTCCAACGTAATCAAGAATTGAAGATAATTGATAACGAAAGGCTGAGCGCTCTTCATCAGACAGCTCCAGCCGAGCTAAATCGGCAATTTTATCTACTTCTTCTGGGGTAAGTGACATAAAAACATGTTTAACTTATAGCTCTTCCAGCTTAGAGAGAAAATCCGCTTCATTCAAGACGGTTACGTTAAGTTTTTTTGCTTTGGCTAATTTAGAGCCCGGCTTTTCTCCGACGACTAAGTAATCAGTCTGACTGGAAACCGCTTCTGCTATTTTTCCCCCGAGAGATTGAATTCGTTCTTTAGCCTGAAGACGCCCCATCGATTGAAGCGATCCGGTAATAACAAATGTTTGACCGCTTAAAGACCCGCTTGATCCCCGACCACTGGCCGGTTGAATCTCCATTAACTTTTCCAATCGATCAAGCATTTGTCGATTTTTCGATTCACGAAAAAATGAAACTATACTCGCCGCCGCCTTTGGCCCAAGACCTTCCACTGCCACAATTTCCTCGACGGTCGCCTCACGCAGCGCTTTTAAAGTCCGAAACTTGAAAGCCAAATCAACGGCGGTTTGTGTTCCCACATGTCGGATACCCAGAGCGTAAATGAATTTACGCAAAGGAACCCGTCGACTGGCCTGAATAGACGCAATCACATTTTCAGCTGATTTTTCACCGAAACCAGCCAACCCAACCAGATCTTCCTGACGCAAATCGAATAAATCGGCGGCATCACTAATCAACCTTTCTTCCATAAATTGTTCGATCATCTTCTCACCAATACCGTCCATATTAACTCCAGCTTTGGAGATAAAATGACTCAATGATTCTTTGGAGCGAGCGTAACAGCCTGGATTAGAGCAATAATGAACCACCTCGCCGGGACGACGCTGAATTTCTGACCCACAAGCCGGACACTTTTTTGGCCAGCGGAACTTCTGTTCGCCGCCGGAACGAGCTTCTTTGATTACTTTAATTACTTTGGGAATGATATCGCCCGCCTTTTCAATCACCACCGTATCGCCTAATTGAACATCCAATCGATCTATCTCATCCAAATTGTGTAAGGTGGCGTGTGTTACAGTCGTGCCAGCCACTCTAACTGGCCGCATAACCGCTACTGGCGTAATAGCACCAGTCCGACCAACCTGAATTTTTATCTCCTCAACAACTGTTGTCGCCTGTTCGGCCGGAAACTTATAAGCCACCAAACCACGCGGCGCTTTGCCAACCACTCCTAACTGCTGAAAAATGCGATCATTATTAACCACCACGACTATGCCATCTATCCAATAAGGTAAAGATTCACGCCGCTTGGCTGTTTTAACAAAAAAATCCTGAACTTCGGTCAAAGAAGACATGTGTCGACTCAATAGATTGATGGGAACACCTAAAAGTTTCATGAATTCGTGCGCTTGTTCATGCGTATTTAGTCCAACGTCACCGATCAATCCGTAACCAAAAAATTCGAGCTGCCTGGCGCGGGCGACCGCCGGATCCAACTGCCGGATACTGCCAGCGGCGGCATTTCTTGGATTGGCGAAAAACTCATCACCTGATTTTTCCCGCTGTTGGTTCAGTGATTCAAAAACTGCTTTAGACATATAAACTTCACCGCGAATCTCGAGCCGTCCTTTTAGGCTGGCGATAAACTGTTTTATTTTTCCGGCATCCACTGAATCAGAAAACCTCTGAACAAAAGCCTCGGCTTCTTTAGCGCTGGGTTGACGCAATTTTAACGGTATGGCCTCAACTGTTTTTAAATTATTCAAAACTTCTTCACCGGTAACCCCATCACCGCGTGTGGCGCCGATAACCAGCAAGCCATCTTCATAAATTAAAGACACCGCCAAACCGTCCATTTTCATTTCAGCGTAAAAATCATTAATCGGTTGATCAATTAATTTAGAAATGCGAGCATGCCAATCATTTAATTCCGTCTCGGAAAAGATATCTTCCATTGATAACATGCGACTCGCATGCGTTACTTTTTTAAACTTGGCGAGTGGTTTGCCCTCTACTCGTTGAGTCGGCGAATCAACTGTCACCAGTTCAGGATGCTCGCGTTCAAGTAATAATAATTCGTGCTTGAGCGAATCAAGTGCCGCTTCAGAAATCTCCTGTCGATCTAGAACATGATAAAGATAGCGATAATGATTGATCGCTTCTTTTAATTGCTGAATGCGTTTTTGAGCTTCTGGTTTGGTCATGTTTTGGGATGGACTCTAAGGACAGCTGATCGGCCGTCCGCCCTTAACCAATGAACATTCACTGAATATAACAAAATCAAATATACCAGACAAAGGTGCGCCACGGGGCATGGTGGCAATTAAACGCCGACGAGTATCTATGTGTTGACCGGTTAAATCAATCCTGATTTGACCAGGTACTGGTTGCCGGTTGCCCAACGCATCATACGCGCGAATAGTGACATCCTCAAGAGCCGCATTCTTCGCCCGCAACCGAAGCTTATAAAGCTTAATCGCTGGACCGAGCGATAGCGTGGCCATACCCCCTACAAATTCGAAAGGATTATCAAATCTAGCGACATTCTCCGTCCAAGTAACCTGTCCGCCAGGCAACCAACTAACGACCGATGCACGTAAAACTGAACACCCACCACAAGAATCGCTCCAATCAACTTCCACGCGATTAATATTGGTGGCGATCGCCGGGGCATCCGGATCAAATAAATTCACCTCAATAAAATCATCCTGACTGATATCCGTGTAAATAATTTCTGTTGTACCAGTAACTGTTCCCCACCATTCGGTGTGATTTAGCAATTGGTTGGCCTCATCTTCACTATAGGAATCCGGTATTTGACCGGTGCGCCGAGCATTAAATAATGATTGTTCTACTCCGGACTCGGCCGTGTAATAGGCCAAAATAGAACTGTCAGTAATACGCGTTTGCTGTAATAAATCCATAATGAGTGTTCCGAGGCCGATTGAGCCAATGATCACGGAAGTCATTATAAGCAACGCAAATAATAACACCGAACCGGTTGATTGAGTGTTGGATTTAATAACTCGTTGTTTAACTCGATGAGGCAACATGTTTTATCTGACGTATTTACGACTCGCAACAGTAGTCTGCAGACTGAGGAATGAACGCTCATCAAACCGACGTCCGACACTTTCCAGCGCCAATAAAATAGTGACTGATGGCTGAACATCGGCGGCATAACCAGAAATGGCTGGATCAAAAGAAAACGGATCCTGTTCCGGGCTGATGAAAAAATCAACTGATTGGACTTTTGATCCTTTCGGGCTTAGAGAAAAAGGTTCGTAATCACCCACCTCGATCAATAAACAAGGGCGACTGGCCTCATCCGGACAGTTGTCCTCATTGCTTTCATCGCTTTCATAAAATTTTAATAGCATCTCTTCACTGTCAACTAAGGCCAATACTTTTTCTGGTGTCTGCAGAGCCAAATCGCGGTCAGCGTAATAATCATAATCAATAAGGCCAGTCCTTATCTCCCGGGTCATTGCCTCCAGGGTGAAACGCGCACCAGCCTGCATCGACTCCATGTCAAATACTTTGCGTTGTGAACGACTGGCTAATAAAAAAATATTAGTAGCAGTCACGATCAACATTGAAAAAATAGTAACTGCAACCAGCATTTCCATTAACGAAAAGCCGCGCTGATTAAAATAATGATTTTTTTTCTGAAATCTTTTCATGGTCATCAACGCCAATCAAATAGCTGCTCGACCAGCTGAATTTCATTAAAAGTACCGTCAGCTTTATCCCAACGCACATATGAATTAACCTCGACACCGATTTTGTCGTCACCTGGGTTGCAATCCAAGCCATCATTCTGTGCGTAACTGGCGATGTAATTTTCATCACTACCGACCACTGTGCTGCACAGACGATGAAGATAGAGTCGCCGCCTGAAGCGGGTAACTTCAGTTCCATCTGGTTGAATCGGGGCCTGAAAATACATACCAGGTCGAGCTGTGCCAATCGGTGCCACCTGACGATAGACACGTGTACCATCATTAACCCAATCGCTACTAGCAAAAAATATTGACCACTCTTTAGTAGCCGAATCAAAAACTGGCTGGCCGATATAGTCTAAGGGCGGACCCCATAAACCATCGTCAAAATCACGCCCGGCGAGCCAATTTGAATCCCGAATAATCCGAGCTACTTCCACCCCCTCCCGAGCCAAATTATAAGCCACAATCTGTTCTTCGCTAACCTTAGCACCATTAATTGAGCTTTGAACTAGAGTCAACGCGGCGCTGACAGCCGTCACTATTATTCCCGATGCTACAATCACCTCAAGCATGCTCTGGCCGAGTGAGTCAGGCAAAAAAAATGACTTGGGATTAGATTTTTTGGCTGAATAAATAATCATTATTTTACTAACTCAATCGATACTAACTAAACCAGAAATTCGATTTACAGTAATCGTTGTCTGCCTGCCGGTATTGGCGTGCTGGAGTATGATCGTAGCCAAACCATCAACAATCGAACCGTTAAAACTGGTGATTGGTTTAGGTGGAGTAAAAATGATATCTAAAGCGTTTAGCTGAACCGGAGCCACCGAATTAATAAAAACGAACGGCCCAGGAGAGACTGAATCAGAACGTAAAGCTTCGCCAACATCATATTTTTCGTTACCATTAATATCCGCAAAAATTCGTACTTCTCGATTTTCTTCGACAGCCGCTGAAATATTAATGCCGTAGGCCGGTGGTATATCTCGCTGACACACACCATCACCGCACTCAGCATCATTGCCAGTGGGGCATAATTGACCAGCCAGCGCGCCACCATGACAGTAGTAAATTGCGTAGCCGGACACAGTCTGAGTGCGAGCACGCTGAATCAGCGAAGCTGTAATTCGGGCAGATAACCGCAACTCGTCGCCTTGTTGTCCGGCTTTAAAATTAGCCATAGCAAACGCCGTAACTACAGCAAAAATAGATAATGAAATCAGCATTTCTACCAGTGTGAAGCCACGTCGATTATTGTTCGCCTTTCGACTGACATCTTTCATATTTATATGAGCCCCAGATACCAATGGATAATTAAATCTCCATAAAGCAGGGTGACAATAGTCGCCAAAGAAAGAAAAGTGCCAAATGGTAATTCGCTTTTCCAGCTCTTTTGCTGCATAACTAACAATGAAACTCCGGTGGTAGCTCCAATAATATAAGCCATAAACAGTGCCAACAAAATTTTAGGAAAACCCAGTAGGGCACCCATCAATACTCCCAAATAAACATCACCACCGCCAATCCACTTGCCCCGCGACAAGACGTGTTGCAACCAAAAAAATCCGGCACAAATAATAATGGCTATTATCAACTTAATCGGCGCTTTGCCCAACGCGACGTTGGCAATAAAAAATAAAACTGCGGCCGGTAAGGTAACTGACCGCAAAATCAGCATGTATTGCAAATCGTAAACAAAAACGATAATTAAAATAGCCACCGCAGACCAGGCTAAAAGCAGACTGGCCAAAGAATCAGCTCCCACGTTTTGAAAGTCAACCGGCAATATCCTTAAGGCTACTAATAAAAATAATATGCCAGCTATTAGCTCTACCAAAAAATAAGACAAACTAATACGAACAGAACAATAACGACACTTACCCCGTAGCAAGAGCCAGCTCAAGAGTGGGATCAAATCACGCCAAGATAAGCCATGCCGACAATGAGGACAATAGGATCGACTGATTAAAAAACTCTCTTTAGTGCGCAGACGCCAAATTACAGCATTCAAAAAACTACCGATAATTATTCCGAAGACAAAAATAAATGCTGGCAGCAGAAGTGGCATATGACCTTATGATAGCGGAAAAACAGTCAAAAAATAAGAGACTCACAATGATTGACCGAGTCAACTAGTTAGATAAATGAATCTTTCTTAGCTAGACACAATACACTCGAATCAAAGCCCTCAAAAAAACAAAGCCCCTCGCATCCAACGAGGGACTTTGCCTTAATTAAATTCGACCAATTGTCCGCCCACTTTACTAAGTGATGCGAATTTATGAAATTTCGATTATTGGAGACCGTTTGGATCGGCTGTATGATTACCAGCAACTAAATCACCGACTACACCACCGAGACAGAAATTGAGCGTATAGCTCGAGGAAGTTGCAGCCGTATAAACATAATCTTCATCAACGCAACTATCGGCTGGTAGTGGACCGTCTGGAACCAAGCCCATATAAGTTGTGGTAGCACCACAACCGTCTTCCCAACCAGTTGAACACAGAGCCATCTGCCCAGCTTCACCAAGATTAATTGCGACTGCTTCAACCGGATAACCATTCTGATCAGCAAAATACAGCTCTAAAGCAGTCTGAATCTGCTTAATATCAGCTACACGCTTTGAATCGCGCGACTTCTGACGAGCGCTATTTAAAGCAACTACCGCCAAAGTAGAGAGCAAACCAATGATCGCGATGACCACCAGCAACTCAATTAGCGTAAAACCTTTATTAGATTTTTTCATAATACACCCCCTTATTATTTAATATCTCCTCCAATTATTTGGAGATGACGTGTAATAATATCCACACGTATAAAACAATTATAACATGGCTAAAAACAAAAGTATTAAAACTGCGAAGCTAAATTATACATGGGCAATAATATTGCCGCGACCATTATGCCTACCGCACCGCCCATAAGTAACATAATCATTGGTTCAATGGCGTGAACCAAATTTGCCACCATGTTCTGAAGCTCGCGGGAATAGAAACTAGTCAACCTGTCTAAGACCTCAGCTAACCGGCCGGTCTCCTCACCAACCGCAATCATTTGTGAAACCATTTCAGGCATGGATTTCTCTCGAGCAATAACTGTAATTAGTGCATTGCCATCACTGACCTCTCTCTTTGTTTCCAGTAGCTGAGCGCGAAAGTAAGCATTGCCAACGACATCGGCACAGATAGACAGTCCGCTGGGAATATCAACGCCACCGGTCATCATGGTGCCGAAGCTTTGAGTAAAGCGGACAACATAAATCCGCTGCAACAATGGTCCAAATATCGGTACTCGCAATTTATATTTATCCCAC
>JAHJAU010000010.1 GCA_018813785.1 Patescibacteria group bacterium
CGTCTTCACTTGTTCATCGGCGAGCACGTGTGGCGGTTCAACCACCGACACCTGACCCGCAAGGAACAAGCGAAGATAATTTATTCACATCTCACTGAGATTGGTGGCAGATAATGTACATTCCCCATAACTTAAACCAATTATGTAACTGCAGAGCTTGCCACATCGCTCGCAAGCGACGCGGCTCACCACTGCCCAACATTATTCAAATTTGTCACCACGCCTAAAATCGTTATTAAATGGCTGAACGCTACAACAATTTTCTTGGCGCCTTCGATGGCTGGACTCTCGATTGGAATGCCGTGCTTGGTTTGGGTTTTGAGTCTGCGCCTGAGCACTGGGTGACAGTTTATCGTGAATGTTCGATTGATGAATTGGCTCGGGTGGCACGCGATGGTTTGCGTGTACCCAGTGCTGATCTGCGTCATCCGGATAATCGACAAGAGATGGAACTGTTGGATAGATTTCGCCCGAGGCATATTACAGACAAAGGAATCAGTCGATTGAAAGCAATTTATGCTGTGCCAACCCCGCTGACACCACGTTTTGCCTATAAGCGTGAACGGGCGATTTTGGCAATGAAGGTTGATCCGATTGATGGTTATGTGGGTGACATGGATTTTATTACAGCGCTTATTCCTTTTATCAATGCTCGTGGTCGTAGTGTGGAGCAATATCATGGCGCCCTTCGTCGTTATTGGGATAGCGTCATTCCGCTGACACGATTTTATCGCAACTATCAACACTTAGAGACTGACCACGGATCACACTGGGTTAAGAAGCGTGGAGCTGCAGCACGTTTGCCACAGACTTATTTTTCGCCCGAGATTCTACTTATGACGCCGATTATCAATAAACAACACGTTCGCATCATTCGTTGGGAGCCGGAGGTTGAGAGTCTCAGTTCGCGTGACTGGTGGAGTGATCCAGAGGAGGTTTGGGGTGAAGTCTGAGCATTGATTAATGGTCAGTGGTTTCGGCAAAGAAAATGAAGACAAATTATGCGTGTTGAGCGACAGCTCAAATATTCCTCGGGTGTTAACCGAGGTTTTTAAAATTATGATTTGAGTGTTATCTCCGGGTGTGTTAAGAGAGAGCGGCTATGGGTAATGGCCTTAAAGATTGCTGGCTGAAATTAGCCCGATCGTCCTCAAGAATATTTTTAGTTTTGGTAGGTGCCTGGTTGGTAGGTTTAGTCGCACACGCGTTAATAGAAAAACCAATCGCCGGCACAACCATCGTGGCTATTAGCGCGATCGGCGCCACGGTCTTCAGTTTGGCCGCTCGTCTCTCTTGGCGAGCTGTTTTTATTCTATTGACTGTGACCAGTGCAATACTCGGCTTCTGGCGTTACAACGAAGCGTGGCGAAGGTCAGCCTACACTCAACCAGAGATAGAAATAATTGCTGATCAATTTGAAGCGATCGTAGTGGCCGACGCTCGAGTACGAGTGGCAGAATCGATGCTGACAGTGGATGACATTCGGACCGCTGATGGTCAGGCTTTGCCTGGTCGAGCACAACTTTATGTGCGTTCACCCTTTTCTTATCTATACGGCGAACGAGTGACTTGGAAATGTCAGCCTCGTCCTGTATCGACTAAAAGTGATAATTGGAATGACCGATTGCTTCTGGCTGGCGCACGTTGGACTTGCACGGTTTATGATCCGCCGGAAGTTTTAGCCTCGAATCAGGGTAATAAAATTCGCGCGTGGTTATCGATGCTAAAAAGAGGAGTGATCGCATCGATTCAGCGGATTTTGCCTGAACCGGAAGCATCGTTTTTGTTGGGTTTGCTGATCGGCGTTAAAGATGGACTGCCCGAACAGCTCACTGAGTCGTTTCGTAATACCGGCACTTCACACATTCTGGCCGTGTCCGGTTATAACGTTACGCAACTTATTAACGTCGGCACTTTGCTTTTGGCTTTGATATTGGTGCCGCGTCGTCGATCAGTTGCTCTGATGGCTGGAGTGGTTATTGTGTTCGCCTGCATTGTTGGCGGCGACGCATCGGTCATTCGTGCAGCAATCATGGGGTGTGTTGGAATTCTGGCCACGCTTTATCGTCGTCAATACAGTGGAGTGCGGGCACTTTTGGCCGCCGCCGCGCT
Organism: Patescibacteria group bacterium; assembly: GCA_018813785.1. Taxonomy (GTDB): domain Bacteria; phylum Patescibacteriota; class Patescibacteriia; order SG8-24; family SG8-24; genus JAHJAU01. The sequence goes on from JAHJAU010000010.1 coordinate 2,113, forward strand.
GATGCTTTTGGTTAATCCACTGGTCTTACGTCATGATGTTGGCTTTCAGCTTTCTTTTGCTGCGGTTTGGGGATTGCATGCGCTCGCCCCAGGATTACTTGGGTTTTTACCGTTGTCGCGTCGCGCGGGTGTCGGGCGAATTTTGGGAGAAACTTTAGCGGCCACACTCGCTACCTTGCCGATAGTTTTATTTGTGTTTGGTCGTTTGCCAGCAATTGGTTTGCTCGCCAATTTGTTGATTCTGCCAATTATTCCCTGGGCGATGTTATTCGGTGCTTTGGCCGCCGCAGTTGGCTTAATGAGCGGGGCATTAGCGTTAGTGCCGGCCATGGCCGCAGCCTGGTTGATGCGTTTAGTGGAATGGATCGCGATCACTAGCGCCCGATTGATGCCGCTGGCACTTGAGGCGAAAATTGGAATCATCACGGTTGGTCTGTTGTATCTCTGGCTGATCTTACTGGCGATCGCTCTGAGTCAGCGACAGAAAAGAATATGGCTAAAAAATTAAAATCGAAATCAATTGATAAACCGAATAAGTCTAGCCGGTTTTGGCCCGCGGCGGTGTTATATCCGATATTTGTGGGGTTGTTATTTTTGTCGGGTGCGTATTCCACCGAAGTGTGGGCCTGGTCAGTAACAAAGGGAGCTGATTTTTCAGTACATTTTTTTGCTGTTGGGCAGGGAGACGCGGCATTGGTGCAATGTGGAAACACGCAGGCTCTGATTGACGGCGGTCCGGATCGGACTATTCTTGAGCGACTGGGCAGAACCATGCCGTTTACTGATCGTAGTTTGGAGTTTGTCATTCTTTCGCATCCACACATTGATCACATCTTTGGTTTGTTTGCCGTACTCGAAAGATATTCCGTGCGGAAATTAATTGTATTTGAATCCATAATCAACAACATATTGGGTAGTAAATTGCTGGAACTGGCGCGCCAACGCGGCACAGAAATTGTTCTGGTTGATGCCGGCGATAGTTTAGTTGTCGGCGAGTGTGGTGAGCTGGCGGTTTTATGGCCCGATCAGCAAAGTGCACTCATTACCGGTTCAGAACCCGACCGAGAAAATGATTTGTCTTTGGTTTTAGAACTGCGAACTGTTGACCAACAACCAACTCGTCCGCTGGTTTTATTTACTGGTGATATTGGCGCTCAAATTGAAAAAATGTTACTGACAACCGAAGCCGTCGGCCCGATCGATATTTTGAAAGTTGCTCATCATGGCAGTCGTTATTCTTCGATATTCGATTTTATTCAGACTATTCGACCAGAATCGGCGGTTATATCGGTTGGCCATAATAATTATGGACAGCCGGCCGCAATCGTGTTGCAGCGTCTTAATCGAATTGACGCACGTGTTTGGCGCACCGATCAATTTGGTGATGTTAGCTTTGATTTATCTAACTCAACGCATTTTTTGGAATAGAATAACAGAAAAGTGTTTATTGTCGGGCTATTTTTGTTACGATTAATTCAGTTCGATCAGAGTTATCGGTTCAACCAGCATGATAATTTAATTTTTTAATAAAAATATGGATTTTCAAGAACCAGTATCATTTCCAACAACCAAAGGCGGTTTTTTTTCGTCGTCGTTCGGTGCGTGTTGGGTTGATCATTGTGTTATTGATTTTAATCAGCGCCATCACCAATGCAATTATTGGGCGATTGGATCAGGGTGTTTACTCATTGTGTGAAAAAAAGGTGGTCAAATGGTGGAGACCGGCTGCGGTTTTGGAGGTTGTACCTACAAATGTTCGATTCCCTATGCGGATTATGGTCAGGAGTGCATCAGTTCGGCTGATTGTGAGGGGCGTTGCTACATGTTTACTGGTTTTCAATTGCCAAGTTGGAATGACGAGATCAAAGAACAATGTGAGAGTTTCGAGCGAGGACCAAATGATTTACGACTAGATTATCGCTGTTCCGGTGAGATGCGCGGTCAGTGTGCCCAGTTCGAAAAGTTATCTAATTGCTATTATGGTATAGAGCTACTCGAAGAGAACGTTCTCCGTTGGCAGAGTCATTGCGAGCTTTGAGCGATCGGTGTTATCAGCTGAGCGGGTAAGTTAAAATAAAAATCACCGGAAATATATTATGGTGATTTTTGCTATATATTTTTTCGTACTTTGTCTGGCAGTGGCTTTTGTCTTGTGGGGACTGAAGCAGCTTCTCTTGAGGGTGTGTTCATCGCAGACAAGGCCTTTTCAGAAGAAGATTAAATTCAAAGGCGTCTCTTGAGGCGCTTTTTTAGTCTTGAAGAAACTGCTCAGTCGTTATATTATAGCGATACTTATTAATTTGTACCTGTCACCCTCGACACGTAAAAGGGACAGGTAAGGGAGGGGATGGGGCATGGGTACCTGTCCCCCCATGCCTGTCTAGAGTGACAGGTAAGTTATCAGTAGATTGAAATATGATTCAAAGAACATTAGTTTTATTTAAGCCCGATGCTCTGGATCGTGGTATCGTTGGGGAGATCATTACGCGCTTTGAGCGCATAGGTGCCAATATCGTCGGTCTAAAATTATTGGTTTCTGAAAAGGATACTGCCAGTCAGCACTACACTGATGACATTACTAAGCGGCGTGGCGAGCATGTCCGCAATTTACTCATCGAGATGCTTACATCTGGTCCAATTGTGGCCATGGTGGTCGAGGGTGTGGAGATCGTAGAAATTGTACGCAAGATGATCGGCGCAACTGAACCACGTCAGGCCGCACCCGGCACCATTCGTGGTGATTACGCGCACGTCTCGTATGGTCATGCGGATGAGAAGGGGATAGCCGTATTCAACTTGATACATGCTTCAGCTACACCAGAAGAAGCAGCGACTGAAATCAGCGTTTGGTTTAAACCAGAAGAATTGGTGTCCCGCGAATCATCCTATACTAAGTTTACAATTAAGAAATAGTCACGGTTACCTAAAGTAAATGAGATCGCCCAGCAATGAGCGATCTCTTTTGTGTCAAATCAATATTCAAATAAGAAAAAACCGTCCACTAGGGACGGCTAAGTTTAGTTTTCGCTGAACGGACAACCGCTGAGTTCAGCCAGGCGCTGTAGCGACTGACGACCGGTCACTCGCGTACCATCTTGGAAAATCCAGGTCGGAACGGAGTTTATGTTCAGATCAAGACAACGCTGCTCACGGGGTTGATCCTGCGGTGTACACTCGACATAGTTGAGCAGTTCAGCATGTGGACCGAACATCTCTTTTTGTCTGCGGCAAGCTCCGCACCACCAGGTGCCATACAACACCGCTCCGCGTGCGTTGAGGCAACGAGCCAGGTCTTCACGTGGGTCCGTTGCATCGGCCGGCGCCAAGGGCGACCACTCTACCGATGACGAGTTTTGGTCAGCTTCATCGGTAGTCACCGAAATGTTCCTCAGCTGTTCGTCTGTCAGTCTCAATGAACAGCGGTCTGCCTGGCGGTTGCATGAAGTGACCGCCAGCGCGAGCAGTCCAGCCAGAATCCAAGGTGAAAACACTCGGATAGAACGCATCTTTTTCTCCTGGTTTTAAGAACTTTTTGAGATTAGCATTGCCACAACCGAACAGCAAATCGAGTTGGGGGTAAGGAGCAAGTTAGTGGTTTTTATGGTTTTAATTTAGGGGAATGTACATTATCTGCCACCAATCTCAGTGAGATGTGAATAAATTATCTTCGCTTGTTCCTTGCGGGTCAGGTGTCGGTGGTTGAACCGCCACACGTGCTCGCCGATGAACAAG
>JAHJAU010000003.1 GCA_018813785.1 Patescibacteria group bacterium
ATCCGATAAGTAATTTTTAAGTTCACATTATGTTAGGTAAATTTAGCGCTTATTAGGCTAAAAAATAATTAGACCAATTTACTGCTCATTGTCAATTTATTTAAAATAAACTCAAAAAATTATTATGTGGATAATATTTTTTGTTTTAATAGGTGGATAGAAAAAATAGATTTAACCGACGCCAAAAAACCGCAAAATTAGGGCAATTTATAGGGTATTGACATTATTTACCTCATGACCTTGACACATTTAACGAATCTTGATAAAATCACGCTCGAACCCCCAATGGGGACTCCGAAGACACTATAATATTTGCTAATGTTGGCCCTATTTGCCGCTTAAATGGCCAATAATTGTTAATCACCCTACCTGAGAATTGAGGAGATTCTTATGGGGTAGGGGGATCTTTTTGTTTATTTGGTGTTTGGAACATCAAAACAAGCAGTATCCGTAGTAAAAGCGGTCTCTAATTTCCTTAAGTTATTTGTTTGAGTGGATCGTTGTCTGGCATGCCACTCATTGAAATCGTAACTTACTGCACTTCTCCAAACCAGCGTCGTCGTTCTGGTGGGGGACAGTGTAAAAACCATCAACTATGAATTTTAAACGTGTAAGACCAAAGTCACTTGAGCGCAAGTCGTTTACGGATATCAGGGATGCCATGGAGCTTCCTGATCTCATCGAGGTTCAGAAGAAGTCGTATGGTTGGTTATTTAGCGATGGCCTCAGAGAATTATTTGAGGAAATTTCACCAGTTAAAGATTTTATTGGTCGAGATTTGGAACTGTATTTTAATGATTATTATTTAGATGAGCCGAAGTTTGATGAAACCACGGCGAAAGTTAAGAACTTAACTTACGAAGCTCCGCTACGTGTTCGCGCCAGGCTTATAAATAAACGCACAGCCGAAACCAAAGAGCAGGAGATCTATTTGGGTGATTTTCCATTAATGACTGATCGCGGCACGTTTATTATCAATGGAATTGAGCGCGTTATTGTTTCTCAGTTAGTACGTTCAGCCGGTGTGTTCTTTACAGCCGAAAATGTCCGAGGACGTAAATATTTTGGTACCAAGATTATTCCTAATCGCGGCGCTTGGTTAGAAATGGAAACCGATGCTAACGGTGTTATCTGGGTGAAAATCGATCGTAAAAGAAAGGTAGCCATTACTTCATTATTGCGAGCCTTCGGTTATTCCACTGACGAGCAGCTGTTGGACTTATTCAAAGATGTTGATGTTCATCCTTCTATTAAATATATAGAAGCTACGATCGGAAAAGATGTGGCTGAAGACGAAGACGGTGGTCTGAAAGAAGTTTATAAAAGGATTCGACCAGGCGATTTGGCGACCGTTGATAATGCCCGCTCGTTGATTTATTCGATGTTTTTTAATTTCGATCGTTACGACTTGGGTAAAGTGGGACGTTATAAATTTGCCCAGCGTTTTGGTTTGAAATATACGCAGGATGATATCGATCGACCAGAGAATCGTATTTTGAAACGCGAAGATTTGGTGACTATTGTCCGGGAATTGATTCGTCTTAATATCACCCAAGAAGAACCTGATGATGTTGATCATCTTGGTAATCGTCGGGTACGTTCGGCTGGTGAGTTGGTTCAGAATCGGTTGCGTGTTGGTATGTCGCGCATGGAACGGATTATCAAAGATCGCATGTCCACCATGGATATTTTGACCCTATCTCCATCTAAGTTGGTTAATGCACGACCGATTATCGGTGTGATCCGGGAGTTTTTCATGTCCTCACAGCTGTCGCAGTTCATGGATCAAACCAATCCACTTTCCGAGCTGGAACATAAGCGACGATTGTCAGCGATGGGTCCGGGCGGTCTATCTCGAGAACGCGCCGGGTTTGATGTACGTGATGTACATCCAACACACTACGGTCGTATTTGTCCAATTGCCACGCCTGAGGGTCCGAACATCGGTTTGGTCGGTCACTTGGCAAGCTACTCGCGCATTAATGAATATGGTTTTATCGAGACACCTTACTGCAAGGTTTTAAGTAAGGTTGCCAATGATGGTCAGAGCGCGACCGGTGAAATAGTTCGTGGTGATTTACTTGATGGAAAAAAGGTGGTGCTGAAAGATGATCAGGAAATTACAGCCGCCGATGCCAAGAAGTTAACCAAGCTGGATAAACTGGATTTTATACCAATCAAGCCTCGAGTAACCAAGGAAATTGTTTATTTGAATGCATTTAGTGAAGAAAAGTCAGTGACAACTTCTGCTACAACCAAAATTGATAATAAGGGATATTTTCTTGAGCCGCGGGTCAGTGTGCGTAAGAATGGCGAGCCGACGCTGGCCGACGTGAGTGAAATCGATTACATGGATGTATCATCTCGTCAGATTGTGTCGATCGCTACATCACTAGTGCCGTTTCTGGAGCATGATGATGCCAACCGGGCACTCATGGCAACAAACATGCAACGTCAGGCTGTGCCATGTATTAAGCCTGATGCTCCAATTGTTGGTACTGGCATGGAACGCCGAGCGGCGGTTGACTCGGGTCATGTGGCCACAGCTTTGAATGCTGGTGAAATTACTCTGGTTCAGTCAGACAAGATTGTTATTACTACCAAAGACGGTGAAGACGAATACTTGCTTAACAAGTTTGTCCGTTCTAACAGTTCAACCTGCATTAATCAGCGGCCAATCGTGGAGATGGGTCAGAAAGTGAAGAAGGGCGATATTTTAGCTGATGGTCCATCTACCGATAATGGTGAGTTGGCTCTGGGACAAAATTTATTGGTCGCTTTCCTTTCCTGGGAAGGTTACAACTACGAAGATGCAATTATTTTGTCTGAACGATTAGTGCATAAGGATCGTTATTCATCTATTCATATAGATACATTTCCAATTGATGTTCGTGAAACTAAATTGGGACCAGAGGTGGTAACTTCAGACATTCCAAATGTCAGTGAAGAGAAACTGGCCAACCTAGATGAGACTGGCATTATCCGAATTGGCGCCGAGGTGCAATCGGGTGACATTTTGGTTGGAAAAATTACCCCAAAAGGTGAAACAGAACTCTCAGCCGAAGAAAAATTGTTACGAGCCATCTTTGGTGAGAAGGCGCGTGACGTGCGTGACAGCTCTCTATATTTAGAGCATGGCGGTCACGGTAAGGTGGTAGATATAAAGATTTTCTCGCGTGAGCAAGGTGATAAGTTGTCACCGGGCGTTATTCAGTCAATTCATGTTTCTATTGCCACACTGCGTAAGATTCAAGTCGGTGATAAGATGGCTGGTCGGCACGGTAACAAGGGTGTCATCTCAAAAATTGTACCCGTAGCGGACATGCCTTTTCTTGAAGATGGAACTCCAGTTGATATCATTTTGTCTCCGCTGGGTATCGTTTCGCGTATGAATCTGGGTCAGATTCTCGAAACTCATTTAGGATTGGCGGCGAATGCCCTTGGCTACAATGTTGTTACACCGGCTCTGAACGGCATCACTGAAGATGAGATTAAGAATGAGCTGGTGCAAGCTGGTTTCCCTACAGCTGGTCAGCTGTCGTTATATGACGGCCGAACTGGTGAACCATTTGATAATCTGGTTACCGTTGGTCATAAGTATATGCTGAAATTGAACCACATGGTGGAAGATAAAATTCACCAGCGATCCATTGGTCCATACTCGTTGATTACCCAGCAGCCACTTGGTGGTAAGGCTCAGTTTGGCGGACAGAGATTTGGTGAAATGGAGGTGTGGGCACTTGAGGCTTACGGTGCGGCACACACCCTGCAAGAGATTTTGACCATTAAATCGGACGATGTGCCCGGTCGCTCCAAAGCTTATGAGTCAATAATTAAAGGCGAACCAATTAGAAAGATTAACATTCCTGAATCATTCAACGTTCTCATTCGTGAACTTAAGGGGTTGTCCCTTGATGTCGAGTTGTTGAAGGATGGGCGAAGAGTTGATTCAGAAGAAATGAGACAAGGAACCATGCCTGCCCCACTTGTGGGGATCGCGTCCGACAGGTCGATGGACGCGAGCGATGGATATGTCGCTCCAGCGACGAAAGGGGACGAATTCTAATCGCTCGCAACATCAAATATATGAATCCAATAGCAGAACAGTTCAAGGTTCAAGAATTCGATGCCGTTCGTTTGAAGTTAGCCTCTCCAGAAATTATCAGAGGTTGGTCATACGGCGAAGTAGCCAATCCGGAAACCATTAACTACCGAACACAGAAACCAGAAAAAGGCGGTCTGTTTGCTGAAGAAATTTTTGGTCCATCCAAAGATTGGGAGTGTTATTGCGGAAAATATAAAAAGGTTCGATATAAAGGCATCATTTGTGATAAATGTGGTGTAGAAGTTACGCACTCTTTAGTTCGACGTGAACGCATGGGTCACATTGAACTGGCCGCCCCAGTTTCACACATTTGGTTTCTCCGCGGCGTGCCTTCAAAGATTGGTCTCGTGCTGGATCTCTCAGTTCAGAATTTAGAGAAGGTAATTTACTTCGCTAATTTTATCGTTGTTAACGTAGATGACTTAGCCAAAGCCGATACCCTGGAACAAGTTAAGAATGAATATAAGTCGAAGAAGAAACAGATTGAAGGTGAATATAAGCAGCTAGTAGCCAACATCGAAAAGAACAAAGAGCTGAACAAGAAAGACCTGGATAAGAAACTCTCCGACGCTTTTGATGTCAAGGCTAGCAAACTTCAAGATTTAGACGATGACTTTCATATCGTGGAAAAAGAGCTGAAAGAATTAGAGCCGCACCGCATCATCTCTGAAAGCACTTATCAGGATTGGTCGCTTAAATATGGCCACATATTTGATGCCAGTATTGGCGCCGAGGCCATTTTTCAACTTTTAAAGAAGATTAATCTCGAAGAGCTCATTATCAAGCTGGAAGATGAGATGGCTGATGCTCAGCCTGGGGCTCGTTACGACAAATTAGTGCGTCGCACCAAGTTACTGCATTCGCTGGTAACGAACGGTATCCGTCCGGAATGGATGGTGATGACTGTTGTTCCGGTTATTCCGCCAGATTTGCGGCCGATGGTACCTCTCGATGGTGGTCGTTTTGCTGCCTCAGATCTTAACGATCTATATCGACGGGTGATTAATCGCAATAACCGCCTGAAGAAACTGGAAGATTTGAACGCACCAGAGGTTATCACTCGCAACGAGAAGCGCATGCTGCAGGAAGCGGTTGATGCCTTAATCGATAACTCAGCCCGACAATCAAAGACAGTGGTAGCAGCCACCGGTAAGAAGCGTCAGCTAAAATCACTCGCAGACATTCTCAAGGGTAAGCAGGGTCGTTTCCGTCAGAACTTGCTGGGTAAACGTATTGACTACTCCGGACGTTCAGTTATCGTGGTCGGTCCAAGTTTGAAACTTGATCAATGCGGTCTACCGAAGATGATGGCGCTCGAGCTTTTTAAGCCGTTCGTGATTTCTCAGCTAATCCAACGCAGCTACTGTCATAATATTCGTAGTGCCAATCGATTTATTGAATCGGATAACCCAGAAGTGTGGGACATTCTTGAAGAGGTAACTAAAGATGCCATTGTATTGTTGAATCGTGCTCCGACCTTGCATCGTTTGGGTATTCAGGGGTTTCATCCATTATTGATTGAAGGTAAGGCTATTCAGCTACACCCATTAGTTTGTTCAGCATTCAATGCTGACTTCGACGGAGACCAGATGGCCGTTCATGTTCCACTAACTGAAGAAGCTAAGCGCGAGGCGCGTGAGCGTATGCTATCGGTCAACAACTTACTCAAGCCAGCAACTGGCAAGCCAATTATGAGTCCAGCCATGGACATCGCCTGGGGTATTTATTATATGACCACGCTAACTGATTCTCGAACTGAGAAGCCGCGGTTATTTAGTGATCCCAAGGAGGCTATTCTGGCTTACCGTTTACGCAAAATTACTCTGCGTGAATTGATTAAGGTGAGGATGAAATTGGGTGAAGCTCCAATCGAAACTAACGTTGGACGAATTTTCTTGAATCGCGTTATTCCTCAGGACATTTTCGGTTACATTAATGAACAACTCGGCAAGAAAGAGTTAAGCGCTTTGATTTGTGATTGTTTGGAGAGAGTCGGTAATGAAATAACCGTTAAACTTTTGGATGATTTGAAAGGAATTGGTTATCACTACTGCACCGTATCTGGTTATTCTTGGGGTATTTCCGAGCTGCCATCCATTCCGGAGAAGCGTCATTTAATTGATGAGGGTGATCAGGCTGTTGAGGAAATCGAGGAACAATACCAAGAAGGTTTGCTAACTCAATCAGAGCGCCACTCAAAGATTGTTGATGTTTGGTCCAGTGTTAAGGATCGCGTAACCAAACTAGCCAAAGATAATTTGCCTAAGGGTGGCTCTGTGGCTTCCATGATTGACTCTGGTGCGCGTGGTAGCTGGGGACAGCTGACGCAGATTATTGGCATGAAGGGTTTGGTGGCCAGTCCATCTGGTGAAATTATTGAATTGCCGGTTAAAGCTAACTTTAAAGACGGTTTCGATGTACTGGAATACTTCATTTCCACACACGGTGCACGTAAAGGTTTGTCGGACACTGCCTTGCGTACTGCTAACGCTGGTTATCTAACACGGCGTTTAGTGGATGTGGCTCAGGATGTGGTTATTCGTGAAGTGGATTGCGGCGACAAGAACGGCAATATCATTACCAAGAAAGAGAGTGAAGAGATGGGTCAGACGGTGGTTAGTCGCATTCTTGGTCGCTTTATTTTGGCGGATATTAAGCATCCTAAAAATGGCAAAGTTATTGTTAAGTCTGGGGAGTTGATTACCGAAGAAGTTGCCCGCAAACTGGAAGATCTTGATTTACAAGAAGTTCATGCACGATCAGTGCTCGAATGTCGATTACCCAAGGGTGTTTGTCAAAAGTGCTACGGCTATGACTTGGCTTATAATAAGCTGGTTAAGGTTGGTGTGCCGGTTGGTATTATGGCGGCACAATCCATTGGTGAGCCAGGTACACAGTTGACCATGAGAACCTTTCACACTGGTGGTGTGGCCGGTTCTGATATTACACAGGGTCTGCCGCGGGTAGAAGAATTGTTTGAATCACGACCGCCGAAGCGTAAAGCTTATATGAGTGAGGTGAGTGGTCAGGTGACAGTTGAGGAGATTGAGCGGCGCATGATTGAAGGTCCGACGGGACAGAAAGTACTTGCTCCATTTGTTGGTCATAAGATCGTTCGTGTTCGCTATGTCGACCAGGACGGTGAGACTTATAAGATGGTGCGTGGTGATGAGGCACAGGTTGAAGAAGGGGCCAAGGTCAAAGAAGGACAGGTGGTTGTTCAGAAAGCCGATGGCACCAAGGTAGTTGCCGATCGTCCTGGTGTAGCCAAAGTCACCAAAAAGAACGTTAAGGTTTTGCGCGATGTTAAGAAAGACAAGGAATATATCATTCCACCTGGGTATGTGATTTATGCTCGAAACGACGAAGAAATCGAAGCTGGGCAGCCAATCACCGATGGTCACTTAGATCTGAAGATGCTCTATCGTTTACGCGGCAAAGAAGCCGTTCAGAAATATATTCTGAAGGACGTACAGGCGATTTATACTTCACAGGGTCAGAAGCTAAACGATAAGCACATTGAAATTATTATTCGACAAATGTTCTCGCGGGTTAGTGTTACTGACGCCGGTGATTCAGATTTATTACCAGGTGAAATTATCGAAAAGGCACAATTCATGATTGAAAATGGGCGCGTGAAGAAGGCTGGTATTCAGCCAGCCAAAGCTCAGGAATTATTCTTAGGCATCACTAAAGTGTCCTTGTCTACACAGAGCTTTTTGTCGGCAGCTTCATTCCAAGAGACAGCTCGTGTACTGATCAACGCGGCCGTGACCGGTAAAGTCGATCCACTTGAGGGTCTTAAGGAAAATATTATTATCGGTCGTTTGATCCCGGCTGGTACTGGCTTAGAACCGCCAATGGATTATGTGGCCTGGGAGGCTGAGCGGGCGGCTGCTGCAGCTGCTGAGTTGCAAGCCAGCGAAGATGAAAATGGCGTCATTATGGAGAGCGCTGAAGATGAGATTCCTCATGTTGGCACCATTGTCAGTGGAGCAACTGAAGAAATTCAAGAGTAAAAAAGTTTTTGTAAAAACAGAGAGACCTCCACCTTGGGGGTTTTTCTGTATATCGGAGAAAGACCACGGTAATTTTGAAGACCTTAAAATTTTTGTGCTGGTTGAGCCAATATTCTACAGATGATAAGGTGTCATATATTAGTCAATGTAGCGAAATAATGTATGTCGGGGCATTCAAAGTGGGCAAATATCAAGCATCGCAAAGGTGCCACAGACGCCAAGCGAGCCGCTCTATTTACCAAGCTATCAAAGAATATCAGTCTGGCGGCCAGATCCGGCGGTGATCCCGAATTTAATTTTTCTTTACGGACGGCGATTGATAAAGCGCTGGCCGCCAATATGCTTAAAGACAAAATTGAATTGGCAATTAAACGCGGAACGGGAGAAATTGCCGGTGGTTCTTTAGAGGAGATTCTTTATGAAGGATACGGTCCGGTCGGGACAGCGATTTTAATTGAGGCTCAAACTGACAATCGGAATCGAACCAGTGCTTCATTGAAGCATATCTTAAGTAAATACGGCGGCAGTTTAGCTGGGAGCGGTTCAGTACAGTGGATGTTTGAGCGCAAGGGAATTTTACAAATTACCGATCAGGTTGAATTGTCAGATGATGACCAATTACATCTGATAGATGCTGGAGCAGAAGATATAACTATTAGTCATGGTAAACTGATTATCAGTTGCCCTGATATAGAATTGGCCAAGGTGCGTCAAGCTGCCAAGAATCTTGGTTTGAAGATTGATGAATTTGGCTTGGAGTGGGTGGCTAAAGATCAAATTCAAATTGATGAGTCTATGAAACAATCGTTGATCGATTTGTTTGAGACGCTTGACGATGATGAGGATGTGGCAAATATTTACTCAAACGTGAATATATAACTTTTGCTTAGGAGTAGGCTCAACTTATTTTTTCAATCATTAGTAAATTACTAAAACGTTAATCAAATATAATTTCATGGTTCAGAGTTCAATAAAGCAAGTTTTTCTTGGGGTTGATCCGGGATACGCAGATATGGGATTTGGTATTGTGGGGTCAATGAGAGGTGCCGTTGGACGGTTGGGCGGTCAGCAGTGTTTGGCTTACGGAAGTATTCAGACAGCCAAAAATTTGGCAGTCGGAGTTCGTCTGGAACAAATTTATGCTGGTTTAGCTGATGTTATTAAACGTTACAAGCCTGGATATGCAGCGGTTGAGAAATTATATTTTGCCAAGAATACTAAGACCGCCTTATTAGTGGCTGAAGCTCGGGGAGTGATTTTACTTTGTCTGCAGCAATTTGGCATACCGTATATAGAGTTTGATCCGGTACAGGTGAAGCTGGCGGTTTGTGGTCATGGTTGTGCTACTAAATCGGAGATGCAAAAAATGGTTAAGATACTTTTGACTCTTAAAGAGACTCCCAGACCAGATGATGCAGCTGATGCACTAGCTTTAGCCATAGCCTTGAGTGCTTCGCGTATACTTCACACAGAACGAACACCAATTTAATTTAATTCGGAGAAAATTTTATAAAATAATGTTTTTTTAAGCCAAAAAAAGGGCTTTTTTTGCTCTTGACGTTAACTTCCTGTTTTGTAAAGGTAAATGAGTACGTACCTTCACAAACGTCGTTTCATCAGGCTTGTTTCAAGCTGAAGAAAATTTGAAAGGAGCATGGGTCATGTCAACGATCATCACGCCTACGAATAGTGGGGCGGACACCGATGAATTCAGTCAGGCCATCAACACTGATGCCTTCGGTCCCAAGACCAAGCAAATGTTCGACTTCTTGAGTGGGCGAGTTATCGGGCAGGATCGAGCGCTTCAGCATGTATCCAGAGGATTTGCGATCAGTAATGCTAACCTGACCGATGGTCGGCGACCGATCGCTGTCCTGCTGCTGACTGGTCCAACCGGCGTTGGTAAGACTCTGACTGCTGAGGAAGTGGCGCGCTTTATTATCGGCGACGATTTGCGGCCGCCCCTGACTCGAATTCAGTGCGCTCGATTCCAGGAGCACCATCGCATCTCCGAGCTGATTGGATCTCCTCCGGGCTATGTTCGTTCGGATGAGTCGGGCTTGCTCTCACAGCTCAAGATCGACGAGCAGGACTTCTGGCGCAAGGCTCGGCCATTCTTGGAGGAACAATACAAGGGTGCGCCCACAAAGAAGAAGATGGCCGAACTTATGCCCCAGCTTTATCAGCGGTTCGGTCCATTCCGATCAGTCATTCTCTTCGATGAGATCGAGAAGGCTCACCGTGATGTGCACAATATGTTGCTGCACATCGTGGATGAGGGTGAGCTAGGGATGAATGATGGAACGGTAACGCATTTCAATAACTCGATTATCATTTTGACCAGCAATGTTGGCGGTAGTCAACAGCAGGACATCATTGATGGTCGAGGTCAGCCCATGGGGTTCCGGTCGGCTCAGCAGGTCATTAATACTGATCAGCGGATTTATCTGGAAACTCTCAAGCTGGTTGAAAAGTTTTTCCCACCAGAGTTCGTTGGTCGTTTGCGGCGCAGTATTATCGTATTTCGTACACTCGATCGTCCGGCTTGCGCAAAAATCCTAGAAAATATGTTGCGCCATGTTCAGAATCGCGTGTTGCGACACGCAGAAAATAGCATTCCGGTGGTGCTGCACTTCTCGCCCAAGTTCAAGGAGAGCATCCTGAATCGTGGTGAGGTGCGCAAATACGGTGCTCGACCACTACGTGATCTAGTGGAAAAGGAAGTGACTCTGAGACTGGCCAACGCCATTGAAGCTGGTGAAATCCGCGAGTGTGACGAGGTGCAGTTCACCGTTGACAGCCAGGATGAAGTCGTGCTTTTCCGCAAGACCAGACCCAAGGCGATCAGATGCCGAGCTCTCACACCACTAACCGATACCGACGGAACAGCCATCGTCCCCATTGTTCAGCTCAGCGATGATTGCGACGATCAGACCTAAACCTTCTTGGAAGGCCATTAACTGGCCTTCCTTTTTAGTTAAGTTTTTAAATGAGATGTTGTGGACTCGTCAAAAAAATGCTATAATTAGCGAATAAATTGAAACAAAATGAGACTAAAACAAAAAAGCTGGTTAACGGTTTCGGTTGCGGTTGTTGCAGCGGCTTCGGTGTTTAATGTATTTGGTATCGACTTGGTTGCAGCAGCGGTGGACACAGACCCGCCGTCTTTATCGATCGATAGTGATAATGATGGATTGAGCGATGCTCAGGAAACAGAAATTTATTTTACCGATCCGGTGGTGGCGGACACGGACGGAGATGGATATTCAGACGGTGTAGAAATTGCTGCCGGCTATTCCCCTCGACACACTGGTGGATTAAGCTTGATGCAGGTTGATTCAGATAACGATTATTTACTGGACGCCTGGGAATTAATATTAGGCACTGGATTGATGAACCCCGACTCAGACGGGGATTTATATTTGGATGGAACTGAAGTTGCCGCCAGTTATGATCCACTCAATCCGTCACCGCACCAATTAGAGAAACTAATCAGAGTTAATCGCTACGAACTAAAGTTGACTTATAGTTTCGATGGCAAGGTGTTTGGATCATTTCCCATTTCAACCGGCAAAGTATCCACCCCAACCCCTAAGGGGGATTTTACAGTGCTGGCCAAGATTCCAGTTAAACATTATGCAGGCGTAGGTTGGGATTATCCAAATACCAAATGGAATTTACAGTTCGCTCGACGCAATGGTTTAGGCTACTACATCCACGGCGCTTATTGGCATAACAAATTTGGTGTGAAGGCAGTTAGTAGTGGTTGTGTGAATGTTCGCTATGAAGATATGGAACCGCTTTATTGGTGGGCTCAAGAAGGGACAAAAATTATAATCGAGTAATTTTTTCTCAAAACAAAAATGTCAGCCTTTCGATTAATAATTGGCTAACATTTTTATTGAAATAAATGCAGTATTTCCATCAGGGTGGCGAGTGGCAGACCGACTACATTGAAGTAATCGCCGTCGATTTTTTTAATTAGTACTGCACCGCGTCCCTGGATACCATAAGCACCGGCTTTATCGAGCGGTTCGCCACTGGCAACATAGTCATCAATTTCTTCTTGAGACAGATCACGGAAAGTCACCAGAGTTTCAATGGCGCGCACCTCTTCGTGTTTGGTCGCTGCATCTATTACTGCCACTCCCGAAATTACGGAATGAGTTTGTCCGGCCAGACGCTTCAGCATTTGTTTGGCTTCGCGTGTATTTTTTGGTTTGCCGATCACCGAATCTTCGAATGCCAAAAAAGTATCAGCACCAATAATTAGGCCAGAATTATAGCGCTGAGCGACATCGAAAGCCTTTCCTCGAGCCAAGATTCGAGCCAGAGTTTTTGGCTCGACTGAGAGCGTCATATCTTCCTGATAGTGACTTGGATCGATCTCAAATTCCAATCCAATCTGCTCAAGTAAAGATTTGCGACGAGGTGATGATGAAGCCAGAATCAATTTTTGCATAATAGTTTTTTATAGCGCAAAGACTGGTTTTAACCAGTCTTTACTAATTTCAAAATGTCGCTTTACTGCACAAGTACGTCTATTTGATTTACTGTCGATCTTTCACTAGACAGGAACTCACCAATGCAGTACAGCAACATTTGGCTGGAGCGGGCAGCGGGAGTCGAACCCGCAACTACTCCTTGGAAGAGAGTCGTTTTACCGCTGAACTATGCCCGCATGATTTTTTTACACGCGGTGTGGATTTTAAATTTTTGAATCAAGATGAGAAATCTGAATTCTCAATTTTTTCTAGCATGGAGTGGTCGGGGCGGGGAGACTCGAACTCCCGATCTTCTGCTCCCAAAGCAGACGCCATAGCCACTAGGCCACGCCCCGATGCTGGGTTAGGATAGCTGAAGTCTGAAAGAAAATCAAGGGTTATCAGCCCCTACTGATTAAGGGCAAATAATAATCGATTTAACCTGTTATTTTTAGTTTTGTTTGGTAAATTTTTTCCTTAAAAAGGATCGTTAAAAATAAAAACCAGTTTAATTGCTATTTTGGTGAGTAATCAGGGAAAGTATCGATCTACGACTCGCCAATTTTTACTATTCGTATTTTAAGGAATCAAAATCAATCAGAATATTACGCTGATCGCTCGGGTCAATTTTCACTGAAAATTCTTTACCAATTTTTAGTTTGCTTAAATAAAGCAAACTTACATATTCGCTATATTGCAGCTCGTATTTTTTATTTCCCGATACAGTGATCTCCAACCAGAATTTTATTTTAGGAACGTCATTTAAGGTCTGTCCAGTTTCCTCATAGTTTAATATTTTTGCTGTTCCAGAAATTCCATTTTTAATTAAAAATAGAGCTCGTTGTTGACCGCGGCGCATCCAGAGAAAAATCCAACCCAAACTGATTATTGGTGAGATTATAAAAAAAATGCCAAGCACTAGTAGTTCAGTACTTTTTGACATTCCCCATGTGCCGCTAAGGCTGGGTTCAACAGCCGGTGAAATAATAATTAATCCAATACCAGTTACAATAAATGGAATTACAGCTAACGGTATGATCCATTTAGCGTGATTGGTTGGCTCCCAAGTGCTCATAGTTTTAATTTTATGGTTATTGTGAGTAGTTTCCGAGATTAAAATTCAGCGAGAAAATTGATCTGATGATTGATGTATAGCAGATGAAAATTAATCCAAGCATTCTTTCAGTTGCATTGTACCTTAAATTTTTTGTTACATCTCCAAGCAAAAAAGCCCCACCGTATGGCGGAGCCTTTTTGCTGGTGCCGAGGGCCAGGATTTCACGTCGCTCAGCGCTGTCGACGCGCCTCGCTCTCACAGGAAACCTTCCGGTTTCCCGTGAGACCCTTCCCTTCACCAAGGTGAGGGGGCACTTCGTTCCCCCTCAACCCCCTTCAGTTCAATCCCGGCCTTGGCCAGCAAAAAAGCCCCACCGTATGGCGGAGCCTTTTTGCTGGTGCCGAGGGCCAGGATTTCACGTCGCTCAGCGCTGTCGACGCGCCTCGCTCTCACAGGAAACCTTCCGGTTTCCCGTGAGACCCTTCCCTCCAT